>JAWXUJ010000035.1:0-9093 GCA_044432765.1 Eubacteriales bacterium
TGGAATACCCCATGTCCGCCATCGAAAACCTGACCGCCACCACCCTGCGTAATATCATCGGCGATCTGGAACTTGACCAAACCCTGACTTCCCGCGATGTCATCAACACCAAAATGCGCGCCATATTGGATGAAGCCACTGACCCTTGGGGCATCAAAGTCACCCGTGTGGAACTGAAGAACATTCTGCCTCCACAGGACATCCAAAACTCCATGGAGAAGCAAATGAAGGCCGAACGCGACCGCCGTCAAGCCATTCTCCAAGCCGAAGGCTCCAAACACTCCGCCATTCTGGTTGCCGAAGGTGAAAAGGAAGCCGCCATCCTCCGCGCTGATGCTGAAAAACAAGCCGCCATCCTCCGCGCCGACGGCGAAGCCCAGTCCATCATGTTGGTGCAACAGGCGCTGGCAGACTCCTTGAAGATTTTGAACGACGCCGCACCAAACGACCAAGTGGTCAAGCTGAAAGCACTGGAAACCATGACCAAGGTTGCCGACGGTCAAGCTACCAAAATCATCATCCCCTCCGAAATCCAAGGTCTGGCAGGCCTTGCCGCCTCAGCAAAAGAGTTTTTGAAAGATTGATTTAAAATGCACGCCGAAAGGCGTGCATTTTTTTGCGCGAAATCTGCTTCTTCTATTCAAGAATTTTTTGAAATATACATGACTATACGATGGATATACATTGATATACATAGAATACACCGAATTATACCAAAATAAATACACTAAATTTATGGAAAATAACAGTTGATAAGTGGTTTGAATTGTGGTATGATATCCCCATAAGATATCAACGAAAAAAGGGGAAATTTACCATGAAAAAAGACATTAAAAAAGTAGTGCTGGCCTATTCTGGCGGCTTGGATACCTCCATTATGATTCCTTGGCTGAAGGAACACTATAACAACTGCGAAGTCATCTGCGTCTGCGGTGACGTGGGTCAAAACGACGAGCTGGAAGGTCTGGATGAAAAGGCAATCGCCACTGGCGCTTCCAAACTGTACATCGAGCATCTGTCCGAAGACTTTGTGGACAACTACATCATCCCAACCATGAAGGCTGGCGCAATCTACGAACAATATCTGTTGGGTACCTCCTTCGCTCGTCCTTGCATCGCCAAGAGAATGGTGGAAATCGCTGTGGCAGAAGGCGCTGACGCCATCGCCCACGGCTGCACCGGCAAGGGCAACGACCAAGTTCGTTTTGAACTGGCAATCAAGGCCTTAGCACCTCAAATGACCATCATCGCTCCTTGGAGAGAGTGGGAAATCAAGTCCCGCGACGAGGAGATTGAATATGCAGAAGCTCGCAACATCCCTCTGAAAATCAACAGAGAAACCAACTACTCCAAAGACAAAAACCTGTGGCACTTGAGCCACGAAGGCCTGGATCTGGAAGACCCCGCCAACGAGCCCACCTACGAAAAGAAGGGCTTCTTGGAAATGGGCGTCAGCCCCATCGATGCTCCAGACGTGCCAACCTACATCACTTTGGACTTTGTCCAAGGCGCACCTGTGGCCTACAACGGTGAAAAAATGTCTGCAACCGACATCATCTGGAAGCTGAACGAAGTTGGCGGTGCCAACGGCATCGGCCTGTTGGACATCGTGGAAAACCGTCTCGTCGGCATGAAGTGCCGTGGCGTGTACGAAACCCCAGGTGGTACCATTCTGTACAAGGCTCACCAAATGCTGGAAACCTTGTGCCTGGACAAAATGACCTCCCACGAAAAAGAAAAAATGGCCATCACCTTCGCAGAACTGGTCTATAACGGCCTGTGGTTCTCCCCGCTCCGTGAAGCCATGAGCGCATTTGTGGACGTGACCCAACAAACCGTCACTGGTTCCGTCAAGCTGAAGCTGTACAAGGGCAATGTCATCAACGCTGGCATCGAAAGCCCATACAGCCTGTACTCCGAAGCCATCGCAACCTTCGGCGAGAGCGACTACAACCAAGCAGATGCCACCGGTTTCATCAACCTGTTCGGCCTGCCAACCCAAGTCCAAGCCCTTGCAAAAATGGGTCTGCTGGAGAAATAAATCTACATTTGAAAACAGGGGCGAACAATGTTCGCCCCTGTTTTAATGAATGGTGCATTCATTTTTCACCATTCACTCTTCACTAAATAAAAGGAGAAAATTATGAAATTATGGTCTGGACGGTTTGAGGTGGACACCGATGCTCTGGTGGATTCCCTCAACGCTTCCATTGAATTTGACCAACGGATGTTCCACGAGGACATCACTGGGTCTATGGCTCACGCAACCATGTTGGGCGCACAGGGCATCATCCCTCAAGATGAGGCCGACCTCATTGTTAAGACTTTGGGCGAGATTTTGGACGACTGCCACGCCGGCAAAATCCAGTTCACCACCGAAAATGAGGACATCCACATGAACGTGGAAGTCCTGCTGACTGAGCGCATCGGTGCCGCCGGCAAACGTCTCCACACCGCCCGCTCCCGTAACGACCAAGTTGCCGTGGATCTGAAAATGTACCTGCGGGCACAAATTTCTGACTTAATCATCAAAGTGGAAACACTGATTTTGGCAATTTGCGACAAAGCAGAGGAGAATCTACACAGCATCATGGCGGGCTATACCCACCTGCAGCGGGCACAGCCTTCCACCTTCGCCCACTACACCATGGCATATGCCGAAATGCTGACCCGCGACCTGTCTCGTTTGAAGGACTGCCAACTTCGCCTGAACCAATGCCCACTGGGCAGTGGCGCCATGGGTGGTACAACGTACCCCATCGACCGTCACATGACCGCCAAATCCCTGGGCTTCGACAAACCCACGGAAAACTCCATCGATGGCGTTTCCGACCGTGACTACGCCCTGGAGCTTGCCAGCGATTTATCCATTTTGATGATGCACCTGTCCCGTTTTTCCGAAGAAATCATCCTTTGGGCGTCCTATGAGTTCGGTTTTATCCACTTGGACGATGCCTACTCCACCGGCTCTTCCATTATGCCCCAGAAGAAAAATCCAGACATCGCAGAGCTTGTTCGTGGCAAAACTGGCCGCGTTTACGGTGATTTGATGGGACTGCTCACCGTGATGAAAGGCATCCCTCTGGCTTATAACAAGGATATGCAGGAGGACAAAGAGGCCATTTTCGACGCAGTGGACACCGTCATGCTGTGCCTGGATGTGTTCACCCCTATGTTTGTCACCATGACCGTCCGGACTGAAAACCTCCGCAAAGCCGCCGCTGAGGGCTTCATCAATGCCACCGACTGTGCAGATTATTTGGTGAAAAACGGTATGCCATTCCGGGATGCCTACACCTGTGTGGGCAAGCTGGTTCACTACTGCATCGATAAGAGAAAGACACTGGAAACCTTGACCTTGGAAGAATACAAGGCCGTTTCCCCCGCCTTTGAAGACGGTGTTTATCAGGCCATCGACCTGTTGAACTGCCTCAACGACCGTATGGTCATGGGCGGCCCCGCCCCTGATATGGTGAAAAACCACATCGACACCACCCGGGAGTTATTGAAGAAATAATCATTCTGTCATCCTGAGCAAAGCGAAGGATCTTTGTGGGGAGTTGCAAGTTTGCTGGTGCCTGCTGAGATTCTTTACTACGTTCAGAATGACAAAGATAGGAGAAAAGAAATGCACTTTTTGAAATTATTAGACTTTACACCTGCTGAAATTCAACACTTTTTGGACGTTTCTGCTGACTTAAAGGCAAAGAAAAAAGCTGGTGTTGACCATCAAATTCTCAAGGGCAAAATGGTCGCCCTGATTTTTGAAAAAACATCCACTCGCACCCGCTGCGCCTTTGAAGTCGCCGCCCACGACCTGGGCATGGGCACCACCTACTTGGACTCCACCGGCTCCCAAATCGGCAAAAAAGAATCCATCGCCGACACCGCCCAAGTTTTGGGTAGAATGTACGATGGCATCGAATACCGTGGCTACGGTCAAGTTTTGGTGGAGGAACTGGCAAAATACGCAGGTGTCCCTGTGTTTAACGGCTTGACAAACGAGTACCACCCTACCCAAATCCTGGCGGATTTCTTGACCATCATTGAACATTTCGGTACCTTAAAAGGCAAAAAACTGGTCTATATGGGGGATGCTCGCTACAATATGGGCAACTCTCTCATGGTCGGTTGCGCTAAGATGGGTATGGACTTCGTGGCCTGCGCCCCCAAGGCCTACTTCCCCAATGCGGAGTTGATTGCCACCTGTGAAGCCATCGCCAAAGAGACTGGTGCAACCCTGAATTTCATGGAAAACCCCGAAGAAGCCGTGGTCGGCGCTGACGTCATCTACACCGACGTTTGGGTGTCCATGGGCGAACCTGCTGAAGTTTGGGCAAGCCGTATCGCGGAGCTGTCCCCCTATGCTGTCACCCAAAAATTGATGGACATTGCCGGCGCACAATGCAAGTTCATGCACTGCCTCCCCGCCTTCCACGACCTGGAAACCACCATGGGCAAGGAAGTGGGCGAAAAGTTCAGCATCGACCATATGGAAGTTTCCGACGAAGTCTTCCAAAGCCCGGCCTCCATCGTTTTCGACGAAGCGGAGAACCGTATGCACACCATCAAAGCCGTTATGGCAGTTATGATGGCTGGTATTTAAATGAAAATTCCAATTAAAGATAAAGGGATTTCATGATATGCGTAGGGGTCGATGCCTACATCGATCCGATTGATGGCACTCTGTCGTTGCGGGCGGATGTGGGCATCCGCCATTACTGAGATGAAATACATTAGGTCTCGTTATCTTGAGTTGGGAGAAATGAAAAAAGCGCTGAACAAAAACGTACGCAACCTGGTAGGGGCGGGGCAGAGCCCCTTCCCTACCAGTGCGATTCACGTTTTTTGCACAGCGCTTTTTTTAATAATCGGTGTAGATCACGGCTTCGCTGGTGTAGGAGTGGTTGTAGATGTCGGTGAGGACGAAGTAGGCAAGGGCATCGGGGTCGCCTACGTCATCGTAGCTGACTTCGATTTCTCTGCCACCATAGGTGTAGGTGGAGCCGTAGTAGCCGGAATCGGTATAGTAGAGGTCATAGTCATAGAAGTCGAAGAGCCAATCCAGGGTGTCGCCCTTTTCCAGCAGGAAGGAGCCTTTGCCCACAGGATCGCCGGCGGCGGAGAATTTCCGATAGCCAGTGACGTAGCCTTCTGGCTCATCGGAGTCCCAGTAGATCAGCAGTTCCACATAGTCAGAGCCGTTGAGTATGGCGGGAACGGTGCCGTAGGTGAACCAGTTGTCGTCGTTTTCATAAAACTCATACTCGAAGTAGAAGGGGACGGTGTGTCCGTCTAAGGTAACCCAAGTGTAGTCAAAGGCCACCAACAAGTCGCCATCGTCGTCAAATTCGTAGACGTTGTCACTGCCCAAATCCACGTATTGGTTGCCGTCGTCCAGAAGGACTTGAAGCTCCAGGGTGACGATGTCTTCCCATTGGGCATCGGTCAGTTGGAGGACGTATTCATCGCCCTTTAGAACGATTTCCAGGCTGTCATAGGTGGAGGAATCGTACCAGTCGCAATAGGAATCGGCAATGTCGCTGTCATACCAGTTCTCTTCGGAGTAGTCTTGCTCGAAGCCCCATTGACCGCCACCGGGGCCACCGCCCTGTTGCATCATGCCCTGGGAACCGCCACCAGGGCCACCGCCTTGAGAGCCACCGCCTTGGGAACCGCCTCCGGAAGAGGAGCCATCGCCAACGTACTGGCTGTAGGTGCCAGCAGAGGCGCTGACAAAGGAGCTTAAAAAGTCGATGTAGTCGGTGTCGAAGCCAATGTCAAGCATGACTTCACTGGTTTCGGCGTAGTAATCCGGGTAGACGTAGGGGAAATACATGGCAAGGCCGTAGGTGTCGGCAATGGAGTCGCTGTTGCAGTAGTATTTGACGGCACTGCCCACAGCGTTGACCACGTCCTGGGCGCCGTTCAAATTGAGGATGGTGACGAAGTCCACCACATCCACTTGCTCATAATCGCCCTCGCCATAGGATTTGGCGTTGCTGAGGGCAGAGGATAGGACGGTGTAGTTTGACGCGTCTGTGGTCAGCTCAACACCGGTGAAGTAGTCCACCAGCAAGCTGTATGTATAGGGGATTTCCCGCAAGTCCACAATGGACAAGGTGGATTCGGTGCGCCGGTATTCCTCTACATTTTTTTCCACAAAGGTATCGATGAGGATTTTGGCCATATCCACAGTGTCCATGGAGGGGTCGTTGCTCCAGGCCTCTAAGAATGAGGTGTAGTACCAACCAGTGGCATCTTCCATCTCTTCAGAGGCAATCATGTAGTCGGCGTAGGGCTCCAACATGACGGCGGTTTCCATGGTGCCCATGAGGCAGGCATCGAAGCCCACAAAGTCGAACTTGAGGGCGGAGGCTTCCAGAGCGTCACCGATTTCAGCCAAGTCCATCTCGCCGTCGGTGTAGTGCTCGTCGTAGCCGTAGCCACAGAAGGTGCCGCCGCCGTGGTCCCAGAGAATCAGGCCGTAGCGGTTGGCGGGGTACATGGTGGTGGCATCGCCGATGAAAGCGGTCAGGGTGTCTTCGTCGGTCATGTCCAGAAGGCCTAGATCGTCGTCGATGCTGACCAGTGCGCCATCTTTGACCTGCCAGTATTGGCAGGTTTCACTTGAAATCTGCCGATTGCTCCAAGAGGAGGCGCCACCGGTCATAACAATCAAGTTCAGGTTGTCGCTGAAGCTGGCATCCATCATTTCCTGGAGGTCGTTGGAGGCGTAGCCACCGTCACTTTCCAGGTCGGAGCCAAGGAGGTAGACCATCAAGGTGATTTGGTCGGTGCCGTCACCTTGGACGGTGGTGTAGTAGTCCCGCAGGTCGGTCAGTTCCAATTCCTGGGCGGTGACACCTTCCACAACGAAGGGTTCGTCTTCCTCCCAGAAGTCACTCCATTCTGATTGGGCAGAGCCGTTACCCGGGGCTTTTTCCTCTTCCATCAGCCAGAAAACGGCGCAACCGAAGAGCAAAACAGGGACAAGTATGCCCACCAGAACCAGGACAATGAGAATTTTCCAACCCAGTCCCATTTTCTTTTTGGCCGGTTTGGTGGGGATATGGTAGGAGGGAGCGCCCTGTTCCCAGGGGTCTTTGTTGGTGGTTTGAGGGGGGGTGTCATAGGAGGGAGCGCCTTGCTCCCAGGATTCCTCTTTGGGCGCAGCAGGCTGCGTAGGCGCGCCACAGGAGGGGCAGAATTTGGCGGAATCCGGCATGGAGTCGCCACAGTTGATACAAAACATAAGGCACCTCATTTCAAGTGGATGTTATATAACCATTATGGCACAAAGTGGCAGTTTTTGCAACTAAAACTAGAAAATGGCAGGCGATTTCTACAGTGAAAAAATTTTTTTGAAAAAAATGAAAAAACTTGTTGACAAATTCATAATTTTGACATATAATAATTCATGCCCGCTGAAAAGCGTGGCAATATGGCGGCATAGCTCAGTTGGTAGAGTATCCGGTTCATACCCGGCTGGTCACTGGTTCGAATCCAGTTGCCGCTACCATAAGGCCCGTTGGTCAAGCGGTTAAGACACCGCCCTTTCACGGCGGTATCATGGGTTCGATTCCCGTACGGGTCACCAAAAAAGAAGACACATCGAAAGATGTGTCTTCTTTTTTGTCCCTACGGGAATCGAAGTCCAATCAAAATGAACACGCCAGTGGCGTGTTCTCCTTACCTGGATTCCCGTACGGGTCACCAAAAATTGGGCGGAACCAAGCTGAAAGCCAACGCAAACAACTATTCTTGGGTCTGGAAAAAGTCCTGCATTCGCAATCGAAACAAGGTTTTTGAAAAAATTACTGCCCTGCTGGAGCCAATCAATCAGATGTTCAGATTGTCCACACGCAGTGAATTCGAAGTGCGTCAAGACTACACGTTGGAGTATATTTCCCATATTTTGGAGACTTTCTTGAAAGAAACTGGTCTAAAAACTTCTGAATGTGCGAAAAAGAGAGCAAAAGTAAAACATACCGCGACGACCCCTACCGTGCCGTAAATTTCCCCCTGGATGGGGATGGCAACATGGTTTGTCCCAATGGGAAACGGTTATTTTTTCTACGAACAGCGCCTGTGAAGGGCAATCAATTTGGCCGCACCGAGGAATTTTATCAGTGCGAAGGTTGCGAAAATTGTCCACATCGTGAGGCCTGCCACAAATAGAGCTAGGCCTAATTTCCTGCGGTTTTAATCTCCACAATTTATCCACAATTTGACGTGGGCTTGATTTTTTGCGCCCTTTTTTACGTCAGAAGCGAAAAAAACACACAGCCCGCAAGAATTTCTCATATGAGAAACCCTTGGGGGCTTGTTGCGCTACTTTTTGTACAGCGTCTTATTTTTTAGCTTTATAGTCGGAGATTCTAGCGTAATTTTTGGATACACCCCGATGATTCCACCGTGTAGGGATTGACGTTCGTGTCGCTCCGAAAAACCGCCCTTGGGCGGTTTTTTATTTTGCACGGAGGTTTTGGTGGCGGGTTTGTAGGGGCGATTCACGAATCGCCCCTACAACTATATCGCGGATAAAATTATGTATTGACCAAATTTTTCAGCCACACGCCTGTGCGAATCATGATGAAGCCCATCAGGGATTTGGCCAGGCTGGCGCCTTCGACAACGGCGTAGAGATAGATGGCGGGGATGTCGGTGTAGCGGGACAAAAAGTAGGCCAATGGCACCGAAATACCTAAAATAAACACGCAGTCGAAGACGAAGGTGACGGTGATGCACCCGCCGGAGCGAAGGGTGAAATAGGCCACGTTCAGGTAGGCCTGGACGGGGATAAACAGGCCGCCGACGATCATAAATTGGGTGGCTAATTGGCGCACCTGGTCGGAGGTCTGATAAACCTTTGGGTAAAAAGGTGCGATAATCAGCATAAATGCCGTGAAAAACAGGCTAAATACTACGGAAAAAATCGCCAAGCGTTTGTAGGCGCGGACGGCCCCTTCTTTGTCGTTGGCACCCAATAGGTTGCCGATGATGATGCCGGCGGCGGTGCCCATGGCCATAAAACAGGTGGCGACAATGTTGTTCACCGTGGTGAAAATATTGAAGGCTGCCACGGCGGAC
>JAWXUJ010000036.1:0-8874 GCA_044432765.1 Eubacteriales bacterium
TCTTGTGGGTCATATCCTGGAGAGATTTGTCGCTGAAAATCATGTAAGATGGCAAGGAAACCTCCCTGGCGATGTCAGAGCGGAGGGCGCGAAGGTGGTGGTAAAGACCTTGGTTTTCCTCGGTGATGACCACCGTTGGCGCGATCTTCACCGCCTGTTTCATCTCCAATCGAACCTGGCCTTTCAATACCGGCGAGGCCAAGGCGGTAAGCACCACCACCGGATACTCCCCTTCTGTTTTCGTCAAGTAACCACGGGCAAGCAACAGATTAACCACTTCTAGCAATTCATCCTCTGTCTCCTTGCAGATGCCGTAGGTGGACAGGTTGTTGAATCCAGATTGGAGAACACGCTTGTTTTTAGAGCCACGAAGCACCTCAATGACCAACTTAATGCCAAATCGTTGCCCCATGCGGTAGATGCAGGACAGGATTTTTTGGGCGGTGACTGTCACGTCCACCAGTTGTGTATTATCCAGACAATTCCCACAATTTCCGCAGAAATCCCCCCTGTTTTCACCGAAATACCGAAGAATATACTGTCTGAGGCAGTCGTTTGTGCTAGCGTAACCCTCCATGTGCTCAAGGCGGGCATAGGCCTGATTCTTCAAGTGTTGCGCCAATTCCGGCTCTAGGGATTCGGTGTCGTTGCCGTTTTCAATGAGGAACTTTTGGGTGCGGACATCCTGACCGCCGTAGAGAAGGAGGCAATTGGCTTTGCTGCCGTCCCGCCCACTGCGCCCGGCCTCTTGGTAGTAGCTCTCCATGTCTTTTGGCATATTGTAGTGGACGACGAAGGCCACGTTGGATTTGTCGATGCCCATGCCGAAGGCATTGGTTGCAACCATCAACTTTAATCGGTCGAAGAGAAATTCACGCTGATTTCCCTTCCGCATTTCATCTGGTAGGCCGGCGTGGTATCTACCCACGCTGTAGCCGTCCTTGTCCAACTTTTCCCAGACTACATCTACATTTTTTCGCGTGGAACAGTAGATGATGCCAGATTCATCACGGCGTGGTTCTAAAAACTCCACCAAATCCTTCATTTTGGACTTTGAGCGTTTCACAGCAAAACGAAGGTTTTCTCGATCAAAACCGGTTACCAAAATTTCCGGATTCCGCAATTCCAAACTAGCGACGATGTCGTCTCGTACCCGCTGTGTGGCAGTGGCGGTGTACGCCGTCACTACAGGTCTGGTGGGGAGTTGGTTTAGGAATTGGGGGATTTGACTGTAGCTAGGACGGAAATCCTGTCCCCATTGGGAGATACAGTGGGCTTCGTCTACAGCTACCATAGCGATGGATACCCGCTGTACAAAATCCAGAAAACTTGGGCTAAACAGCCTTTCTGGTGCCACATAAATCAGCCGGTATACACCTTGGGTTGCATCGTATAGCACAGAATCCATCTCCCGGGGCGACAAGGTGGAGTTGATGAAGGCCACCGCCACACCGGACTGTACCAATGCGTCCACCTGGTCTTGCATCAGGGAAATCAAAGGGGAAATGACCAAGGTAATTCCCTCCATCATCAGAGCTGGCACCTGGAAACAGATGGATTTTCCTCCGCCGGTGGGCATGATGCCCAACGCATCCCGCCCAGACAAAGTGGCAGAAATCAGTTGTTCTTGTCCATCTCGAAACGCATCATAGCCAAAATATTCCTTCAAAACCTGTCGCATGGTGCACCTCACATCTTTTTTCCTATCATACCACAATTTGCAGCAAAAGGATAGCCTAAAAAAGGGTGAGCATAGCTCACCCTTTTGGGCTTATATGGTATTGAGATTGACTTCGTCCATCATTTCTGCGTTGATGACATCCATCATCTCCACGAATTTTTCACACTCTTCCCTGGTGAAGTGACCTTGCACCCGCTTCATCACCGTCTCCACATAGGAGTGGGCCACATTGTAGTAGCGGAGGTATTTGTCCGTTGGGCAGAGATGGTACTCTCGCCGGTCGGCTTCGCTTCTGGTTTTGCTCAGATAGCCTTTGCGAATGAGACTGGCGACTTTGTACGCGGCATTTTGTGGTGAAATGTTGGAAAAAACGGCAAATTCATTGACGGTAGGCTGGCCTAGTGCTTGGATAATCTCCATGCAATAGGTTTCCACCGTGGTCAAGGTTGCCTCGCGGTCTTGGAATCCACGCATAATCTCCATATAAAAATGCAGTTTAAATTTGGTGTAAATGCTCCAAACCGTGTCAGTCAGCATAGCCCACCGCCTACTCTTTTGGTGCGTCAACCATCATGCAGGTCATCTCCGCAGTGGCTGCAACCACACCGTCCACGGTGGCTTTGCCTTTCAAAACGCCCACTGGGCCTTTTTGCTTAATCAGTTCCACTTCCATGGTGAGCACATCGCCCGGTACCACCTGACGGCGGAATCTGGCCTCTTTGATGCCACCGAACAGGCCTAGTTTGCCAGTGTTTTCTGGCAAAGTCAGGGAAATGACAGCGCCCACTTGTGCCATGGCCTCGATGATGAGAACACCGGGCATGACGGGATTTCCTGGGAAATGTCCCATGAACTGCATCTCGTTGGCGGTGACACACTTGATGCCGATGGCCTTGACACCTGGCTCCAATTCCTTGATTTTGTCAACCAAAAGGAAAGGATAGCGGTGTGGGATGATTTTTTGAATTTGTTGATTGTTCAGTTCCATATTAGCCCACCCACTTCTTCATGACCACGGTGGCATTGTGACCGCCAAAGCCCAGTGAGTTGGACATAGCAACAGAAATATCCACCTTGCGGCCTTGGTTTGGCACGATATCCAAGTTGCAGGCGGGGTCGGTTTCGTTATGGTTGATGGTGGCGGGGACGTAGCCGTCCTTCAATGCCAAAATGGAGAAAATTGCTTCCACTGCCCCAGCTGCGCCCAACATATGACCAGTCATGGACTTGGTGGAGCTGACCATCAGTTTTTCTGCATGGTCGCCGAAGCAGGTGCGGATGGCGGCGCATTCGCCGGCATCGTTGAGGGGGGTGGAGGTACCGTGCGCGTTGATGTAGTCCACTTCTTCGGGAGCAATGCCAGCATCCGCCAGTGCACCTGCCATGGCGCGGGCACCGCCGGCACCGTTGGGGGCGGGGGCAGTCATATGGTAGGCATCGCAGGTGGCACCGTAGCCAACCACTTCACCGTAGATTTTTGCATTACGAGCCAGAGCGTGTTCCAGTTCTTCCAGAACCAAAATGCCACTGCCCTCGCCCATGACAAACCCGCTCCGCTCCACATCGAAGGGGATGGATGCCCGCATGGGATCAGTTCCAGTGCACAATGCTCGCATGGAGGTAAAACCACCCACCGCCATAGGGCAGATGGTGGCTTCTGCACCACCGGTTACCATGACTTCTGCGTAACCGTCCCGGATGTGGCGGAAGGCATCGCCCACAGCGTTGGTACCACCTGCGCAGGCGGCAACCGGGGCAGTGCACATCCCTTGTAGGCCATAGGCGATGGCGATTTCGCCACCTGACATATTGGCGATGCTCATGGGAATATAAAAGGGAGAAATCCGGTCAAAACTTTTGGCAAGACCGCGATTGTGTTCGTTTTCTGTGGTGGAAAGGCCACCGATGCCACTGGAAACGATGGTGCCACAGCGGGTTTTGTCCACGGCATCCATATCCAAACCGCTGTCCTCCATAGCCTCTTTGGCGGCGATCATGGCGAACTGGGTGTAACGATCCATATGGCGCAATTCTTTTTTATCCAAATAGTCCTCTGGTTTGAAGTCCTTGACCTCGCCAGCCAAGGTGGCTTTGTAGCCAGTAATGTCAAATTGTTTGATGGGGGCGATGCCGCAAATACCCTTTTGGATGTTACTCCAAGTTTCTTGCGCATTCACACCGACAGGGGTAATCATACCCATGCCCGTGACAACGACACGTCTTCGATTCATGATATTGTTCCTCCTTACATGGACATACCGCCATCAACAGCCAAAACTTGGCCAGTGATGTAGGCGGCGCTGTCAGATGCCAAAAATAGAACGGCGTTGGCGATATCTTCGCCACTGCCAAATCTGCCTGCGGGGATGGATTTTGACATGGTGTCGCGGACATCCTCTGGCAGTTTTTCTGTCATTGCAGTTTCGATGAAGCCGGGGGCAATGACATTGACCGTCACACCGCGACCGGCGATTTCTTTTGCCACGGCCTTGGACATTCCAATGACACCGGCCTTGCTGGCGCAGTAGTTGGCCTGGCCGGGGTTACCGTGAAGAGCGACCACACTGGAGATGTTGATAATGCGTCCACACCGTTGTTTCATCATGGTTTTGGACACGGCTTTCATGGTCAGGAATGTGCCCTTTAGATTGGTGTCGATGACAGCATCGAAGTCAGATTCCTTCATCCGCATGACCAAACCGTCTTTGGTGATGCCGGCATTGTTGACCAGAATGTCGATTCTGCCATGGGATTTGACCACGTCGCCCAAAAAGTCGGCGACTTGGGATTCCACAGACACATCGGCTTGAACTGCGGTGCAGTTTGCGCCACAGAGAACCACAGTTTCATCAGCGGCGGCGCTGTTGCCGGCGTAGCTGAACACCACGGTGGCACCTGCCTTGGACAGTGCCACGCAGATGGCGCGACCGATGCCACGACTTCCGCCTGTGACCACAGCGATTTTATCAGTTAGCATGAAAAAGCCTCCTTCACAGCCACAAAATCTTCCACGGAGGAGATGGCATAGGTGGTGATTTCAGGGCAAGTCTTTTTGACGAAGCCAGAAAGCACCTTGCCAGGGCCGATTTCGATGATGGTGTCCACTCCCATGGCAGCCATGGCACGGATGGAGTCCTCCAGATAGACACTGGACATAACTTGACGTTCCAGTAGGTTGGCAATGGAGGTGTCTGTCTCTTTTTCATCGCCAAGGCAGTTGAACAGGATGGGGTATGCCATATCGCCGAAGGTGATGGTTGCAAAGTGGTCGTGGAGCGCCTTGGAGGCTGGTTCCAGCAGAGATGTGTGGAATGGGCCAGAGACTTTCAAGGGCAATGCCCGCCGTGCGCCCAGTTCTTTGGCGTAGACGGCGGCTTGCTCCACGGCAGCTTTTTCCCCACCGATGACCAGTTGACCAGGGCAATTATAGTTGGCGATTTGCACCACACCCAGGGTGGATGCCTTTTCACAAGCCACTTGAAGTTTTTCCCGATCCAGGCTCAAAATTGCCATCATGGCACTTTCCATGCCCTCCACAGCCTTGGTCATGGCAATGCCACGGAATCTTGCGATGGAAATGGCGGTTTTGGTGCCCCAAACACCACTGCCCGCCAGTGCGGAATACTCGCCAAGGCTAAGACCCGCGGCAACCTCTGGGACAATGCCGACCTGTTTCAGCAGGTCGGTGATGCCACAGGCGAAGGCC
This sequence comes from Eubacteriales bacterium, assembly GCA_044432765.1. Classification (GTDB taxonomy): domain Bacteria; phylum Bacillota; class Clostridia; order Oscillospirales; family Oscillospiraceae; genus Avoscillospira_A. The sequence goes on from JAWXUJ010000036.1 coordinate 5,388, forward strand.
ACCATGGCAGGCTGAGTGTACTGGGTTTCATTGATGTTTTCACCGTCAAAACAGCAGGTCTTCAGGTCGAAATCCACTGGAGCCGTGTCCATAATCTCTGCAAATTGGGGGTAGGCTTCGTAGAAGTCCTTACCCATGCCCGGGGTTTGGCTCCCCTGGCCTGCGTATAAAAATCCTAACTTCATCTGTCGACCCTCATTTTGGTGACACAGGCAAGGTAGCCGTCATACATCTCTTGGAAAATGACCCGGGCGGGCTTGATTTCTTTCAAAATACCTGCCACTTGACCTGCCATCAAACTGCCGTTTTTGGTATCGCCATCAAAGACAGCGCGACGGAGGGAACCCAAGGTGAAGTGTTCCAGTTCTTCCAGAGAAGCACCTTCGTCCTCCAGTTTCAGGTAGGCCTTTGCCATTGGGTTTTTCAAAATACGAACAGGCGCGCCAGCTTTGCGACCGGTGACGGTGGTGTCACGATCTTTTGCGCCGACCACTGCGTTTTTGTAGTTTTCGTGGATGGGGCATTCTTCGGAGACCAGTAGGCAAGTGCCAACTTGGACACCGGCTGCGCCCAATGCGGCAGCGGCGGCGACTTGGCGACCGTCGGCAATGCCACCGGCGGCGATGACAGGAATGGTCACAGCGTCCACGATTTGTGGAACCAGTGCCATGGTGGTGGTTTCACCAATGTGACCGCCACTTTCAGTGCCTTCTGCAATGACAGCGTCAGCGCCGGAGCGTTCCATCCGCTTTGCCAGTGCCACAGATGGGACAACAGGCATGACCTTGATACCAGCTTCTTTCCACTTTGCCATGTATTTAGAGGGGTTACCAGCGCCGGTGGTGACGAACTTGACACCTTCTTCAATGATCATGTCGGCCATCTCGTCGGCGCAGGCATTCATCAGCATCAGGTTGACACCGAAGGGCTTGTCGGTCAGTTCTTTGCAGCCGCGGATTTCGCCGCGGAATTGCTCCGTGTTCATACCGCCACAGGCTACCAGTCCCAGTCCACCGGCATTGGAGCAAGCGGCGGCGAAGGCACCAGTTGCGATATTTGCCATACCGCCTTGGATAAAGGGAAACTCTGTTCCCAAAAATTCGTTTAAGTTCATAATGTTTCTCCCACTTCCAAAATAATGCCAGCCCAAGTTAGGCCACCGCCGAAGCCGACGGTAATCAGTTTTTGACCCACTTTCATAGCGCCGGATTTCCAGAGCTCATCCAAAGCGATGGGCACACAGGCGGCGGACATATTGCCGAACTTATCGATGATTTTCATCACTTTTTCGGCGGGTAATTTCATCTTTTTTACCACGTGATCCAAAATGCGTTCGTTGGCTTGGTGGAGGACGATGTGATCCATGTCCTCCATGGTTTTGCCAGCCTCGTCCAACACTTGGCGGAGGCATTTGGGTACGATGTCCACGGCAAATTTAAAGACGGTGGTACCTTCCATTTGAATCATAGATGGTTTTTCGCCGTGAGCTGGGGTGGTGCGCAAAAGGAAGTCATCCCCGCGGGAACCCAACACAGCTGCCGCATTGCCTTCGCATTTGGCAATGACCACTGCACCAGCACCGTCACCAAAGAGGACACAGGTGCCACGATCGGTGAAGTCGGTGTAGCGGGACAGTACTTCGCAACCGATAACCAAACCGTAAGGCTTTTCCTCGGAGAGCAACCCTTGGGCGGCGCGGAGACCGTAGATAAAGCCACTACAAGCAGCGTTGATATCGAAAGAGGCAGTTTCCTCTGATAGACCCAGCATGGCTTGTACCATGCAGGCGGTGGAGGGAATCATTTGGTCGGGGGTGACGGTGGCAACGATGCAGACACCGATTTTATCCTTGTCCACACCGGACTGCTCCAGTGCTTTTTGAGCGGCATCAAAGGCCAAATCCACATGGCGCTCCTCCACGCAATGGTGACGGGTTTTGATGCCAGTACGCTTGGTAATCCACTCGTCACTGGTGTCCACAATTTGGCTCATATCATCGTTGGTGACAACCTTGGGTGGCAGACAACTGCCGATGCCCATAATCTTAATTCCCTGCAAGGTATGCACCTCCCATTCCTCTAAATTTTTTGTATCGTTGGTTCTCTGGGAAGGCTCCTTGTTTTCCAATGGAAATCAGGGATTTCACCAGTAATTCATCCAATGCGTCGTAGACTGCTACAGGATTACAGTGTGCGCCACCCTCTGGTTCGGGGAGGACTTTGTCCACAATCCCCTGGTCCAGTAAATCCTTGGCGGTCAGTTTCATCAGTTCAGATGCTTCACCGCTCCGTCCGGAGTCTTTCCACAAAATGGAAGCAAATCCCTCTGGGGACAGGACGGAATAGATGGCGTTTTCCAACATAATAACCCGATTGGCAACCGCCAGGGCCAGTGCCCCACCACTGCCACCTTCCCCGGTGATGACTGCCACCACGGGAACGGACAATTTGCTCATCTCGTAGAGATTGCGGGCGATGGCCTCTCCTTGTCCGCGAGCTTCTGCCTCCAGGCCTGGGTAGGCACCTGGGGTGTCCACAAAGGTGATGATGGGACGTTCAAATTTTTCGGCCTGTTTCATGAGGCGCAACGCTTTACGATAGCCCTCGGGGCCAGCCATGCCGAATTTGTAGGTTAAATTTTCCTCCAAATTGGTGCCCTTCCGGGTGCCGATGACGGTGACTGGCTTGCCATGAAACAGGGCGATACCGCCCAAAATACTGGGGTCGTCTTTGCATTGACGGTCCCCTTTTTGTTCAAAAAAGTCGGTGAATAAGTTGTCGATATAGTCTTTCACCGTAGGTCTGCCCTCGTGCCGTGCGATGGCTACCCGTTCAGCTGCAGTATATTCCATTACTTCACACCGCCTTTTGTATGGAGACTGAGCAGGCGGGACAAGGTGCGCCGCAGTTCTTTCCGTGGCACCACTTGGTCGATAAAGCCGTGTTCCTCCAAAAATTCAGACCGTTGGAAGCCTTCTGGAAGCTTCTGTCCGATGGTTTGTTCAATGACCCGGGGTCCTGCGAAACCGATGAGAGCACCTGGCTCTGCCAACATAATGTCCCCCAAACTTGCAAAACTGGCGGTGACTCCACCGGTGGTGGGGTTGGTCAGTACGGAGATATAGGGCAATCCCTTGTCGCCGTATTTTGCCAGTGCGCCACTGGTTTTCGCCATTTGCATCAGGGAGAAAATTCCCTCTTGCATCCGGGCACCACCACTGGCGGAAAAGATGATCAATGGGTAACGATTTTGGCTTGCCAACTCAATGAGGCGGGTTAATTTCTCGCCCACGGCAATGCCCATGCTCCCCATGAGAAACCGGCTGTCCAGGACAGCGATGGCAACGTTTCGGTTGTCAATCCGTCCGGTGGCGGTGACGATGGCCTCGGTAATGCCAGTTTTCACCTGCAAATTTCCGACTTTTTCATCATAACCAGGAAAATCCAGTGGGTTTGTTGCCACGATGGCCTCGCCAACTTCTTTAAAG
>JAWXUJ010000037.1:0-8739 GCA_044432765.1 Eubacteriales bacterium
ACAACCAAGCGGATTTTTCAATCTGCTTGGTTGTTCTGCCCATTTTTAGATTTCTATGTTTTTGCCTAGCGATTCTACTATTGGAATCGCTTAACTTAATGATATTGGTTTTTGTACAGCGCTATTTTTTTATGAGAGTTTTTCCGAAAACCCGACTCTAATGAGTGAGAATGAAACGAGGAGGGGGTTTATGGATTCTAATCGTCAGGTCGTGGAGCGAGTGTTGCTCCGGGCTCAACTGTACCGGTGGAAGCGAACCTTTATTCAGCGAGTGACCGCCATTGCGGCGGTTTCTGTCTGCTGCTTGGTCGGGGTGATTTCGGGCATTTTGCGGGAGGTGGAAGGGCTACAGCCCTTGGAACCAGACAGCCCCTATGGCTCCTTGCTCTTTTTCGGTGAGGGCATTGGCGGGTACATTTTGGTGGGTGTCATCGCCTTGACCACCGGAGTTGTGGTCACCATGCTGTGCCTGAAATTGGCAAAAAAACTGCGTGATAAGGAAGACGGTGAGAATTTATGAGAGACCGCGCCGCCATCGTCCAGTCCAAGCTGTCAAAGCCGGCACTGCCTCGGAATTTTCTAAAGCGGAAGCGCCTGCTGGAAACATTGGCCTCTTTGGAGGAACCAATGGTGCTACTGGGTGCCTCCATGGGCTATGGAAAAACCGTGGTCATGACCGATTTCGCCAACGAAAACGGCTGTGCCTGGTACCATCTGGACGAAACAGACGATGATTTGATGACGTTTTGCCGGTATTTCGCCGGGGCCATCCATCAGGTGTTGCCTGAATTTATCCTGGATACCACCCTCTATGTGGCTTCGTCCCACAGCCATACCATTGCCCGCAATTTGGCACTGGACTGCGTGGACGAGCTGTGCCAGTGTGATGGACAGCGGGTGCAGATTGTTTTGGATGACTTCCATGTGATTCAAAATGAGTTGGTCTACCTGTTTTTGGTCACCCTGTTGGAGCGTTCCAAGGGGTGGATTCAGGTGTTTCTCTGCACCAAAAGCGCCATGCCCGCCGCCTTTGCCCGGATGCTACTCAGTCAGTGGATGGTGTCCATTGGGGTGGAGCAGTTGGCCTTCACCAAAGATGAAATCTACAGCCTGTTGATGCAAAGTGGGGTGGAGGGGGATTGCCATGGATTTTCCCAACAGATTCGCCAGGTCACAGAGGGGTGGCCTGTGGGGGTGATGTACATTCTCATCCATCTGCGAAATCTCACAGAAATTCCTGCCAAAGACCTGAAGCGGGACACCTTTAGCCCCTATATGCGGGACTATTTCATGCACGAGCTATACCGAAAACTGCCCTTTGATTTGCAACATTTTCTGGCGACCACGGCGGTGCTGGAGTATTTAGAACCGGCGGTCTGCAATCTGCTCACAGGCCGGGACAACAGCAGCGCCCAACTGGCCTATTTGGAGCAGGAAAATCTGTTTATCATCCGCATGGCGGGCGGGAAGGCGACCTATCGCTATCACTCATTGTTTCGGGAGTTTTTGCTCACCCTGTCCACCGCCTCCCAACGGCGGGAACGATTGGCGCAGGCGGCGACCTACTACCTCCAAACCCCAGAAAGCCGTTGGGCGGTGGAATACGCTCTGGCATCTGGAAATCGTGACCTACTGGGTCAAGCTGTGGAACAGTGGGGAGAGGGTGCCTTGGAACGAGGGGACTACGATACCTTGGAGCATGACCTCCAGACCTTGAAACGACTGCACATTGCCCCAACTCCGAAAATCATGGTCATCACCGGTTGGTACCTCCAACGGACAGGCCAATGGCAGGAGGCGGAGCAGTTGGCGTTGGAGATGGAAAAACAGGACAGTCACACCTGGCCACCAGAGGTGTTCCAAGAGGTGCAACAGCAGTTGAAGGCCTTGCCGCATAGACAAAGTGGGGTGGTGGTGCAACTGGAGGTGGTCTGCTTCGGAGAATTTCGAGTGGTGGCGCCAGACGGCAAATCCTTGACCTGGCGCACTCGGAAGACCAAGGAATTGTTTGCCTACCTGTACCACCGCGCAGGAGAACCGGCCTCCAAGGAACGGCTGATGGACTTGCTGTGGCCCCAGGCTACCAATGCCAACGGCGCCGCGTTGCTCCACACCAGTCTCTACAACATCCGCAAGGCCTTGGCGGCCTATCCCGGTTTGTCAGAATTGGTTATTCACTCCAAGGCGGGATATAGTATGTCCATGGATTTGGTGCACAGCAACCGGCAGGTGTTGGACAGCTTGGCAAAAGGCGGGGACTATCCCAAAGGTTTGTCTCCAGAAGCCCTATACGCCGGGCAATACCTGGAGGATGTGGAGGGAACCTGGTGCACCGATGCCAGAGCCTATTATAGCGGGGAGATGCTCAACCTGTTTCGCCGTCAAGCGGAGCAGGCCATGGTGGAACAGGAGTACCGCCGGGCACTGGCCTTCCTCCGTCCGGCCTCTGCCCAAGAACCATACGATGAGGACTTAGCCGGGGCGCTGATTCGCGCCTATGCCGCCTTGGGTGAGATGAAAAATGCCATGAATCAATACGCAAAACTGCGGGATTGTCTCAAAACGGATTTGGACGTAGAGCCCAGTGAAGAGGTAACCGAAATCTATCGGGCCTGTCTACTGAAACGACTGCAGAACAAAGGGGGAGGGCAATGAATCGTTCAAAACAAGATGCCCTGTCCCGCTGGGCAACTGCTCTGATGCAAGGGGAGGACAATCAATCGTTATGGCAATCCCTGACTGTGCCAACGGCGGAATTTGACCCTTTGGCCTATGTGTTTATGGCCTTGAACTTGCCTCTTTGGGGGCAAAAAGCATTGGCTTTGGCCTGCAACCGTCACTGGAGTGGTGGGGATTTGGACAGGATTTCCCTCTGCAACTGTTTGGGGCAATGGCTGTCCAAAGGCCAGTTGGCCTCCTGTGGCGCATTTGACACCGTGGCTTTAGAAGGGGGTATCCTTCGCCCCAACCATCGGATTACCGCCTTTGTTATGGAGGAAATTTACGACAATCCCGGTGTGGCGGGATTGTCATTGTGGCAACCGTCCCCACTGCCAGATAGCCCCATGCTATCCGATTTGCGAAACAAAATCAGCAGGGTTCGCCAGGGCACACCCGTGACCTTTGCCCTGTGGGGCGAGGCAGGGGCGGGACGGCGCACCCTTGCTAAATGGGCGGCAACCAACTTGGACACACCCCTCCTGCTTGCGGATTTGGCGCGGATGTCCATGGACGATGCAACCTTGACGGAAACCCTGATTTTGGAGTGCCGGCTTATGGGTTGCCCAGTCTGCATTTGCTCCGGTGACGACACAGACATGGAGACCCTCTGTCATTTGCTGCAGACCTTGGCAGAGGTGGGGCAGGTTTGCTTTCTGATTTGTGACCAACCGATGGTGCCTCCGAAAGGGGAGGAATGGCGGGTGTTTTCCGTCCATTTGCCACTTCCAGATGTGAAAACCAGGGAAAATCTCTGGAAAATCATGCTGAAACCATACCATTTGGAACCGGATGTGGACGTGGAGCATCTGTCTCTGGCCTACGGCTTTACGGCGGGGCAGATGGAACAGGCCATCACCGCCGCCCATCACTTGGCCTGTTGGCAGGGGGAGACGGCGTTGACCATGGATTGCCTCAACCAGGGCTGTCGCAGTCAGTTGCGCCACAGTTTGGGGGACAAGGCCAAGCGGATTGCACCGTCTTTCACCTGGGACGACTTGGTGCTGCCCGCCCCATCCCTGGAACTGCTTCACAGTGCTTGCACCAGAATGCACCAGCGGGGACAGGTCTTGGAACGGTGGGGATTTTCCACAAAATTGCCCTATGGCGGGGGATTGTCCCTTCTGTTTTCTGGCCCACCTGGCACCGGCAAAACAATGGGCGCGCAAATTCTGGCGGGCGCTTTGGGCTTAGAACTGTACAAGGTGGACTTGGCAACGGTGGTCAGCAAATACGTGGGGGAGACGGAGAAAAACCTCAGCGTCATCTTCCGGGAAGCACAGCGGAGCGGGGCAGTTCTCTTTTTCGACGAGGCAGATGCCCTCTTCGGCAAACGCACCGAGATCAAGGACAGCCACGACCGCTACAGTAACATGGAGGCGGCCTACCTGCTTCAAAAGGTGGAGGAATACAGCGGTGTCAGCATTTTGGCAACCAACTATCTGCAAAACATCGACGATGCCTTTCGCCGTCGCCTGACCTACATTGTGGAATTTCCCTTCCCAAATGATGACCAACGGTTGGAGCTGTGGAGCCGGGTCTTTCCCCGGGAAACCCCATTGGACGACCAGATTGACTGGGCATTTTTGTCCCAATCCTTTGAACTGTCGGGCAGTAGCATCAAAAACTGCGCCGTCGCCGCCGCCTATTTAGCCGCGGGGGCGGGCAGTCATGTGACCATGGGGCACATCCTGTTGGCGGTGCGAAGAGAACTGGAAAAAAGCGGAAAAACTATCTCCAAAGAGGAGTTTGGACCCTATTATATGTTGCTTTTGTGAGGTGATACCATGGAGGAAAAACAGTGGCGCAACAGCCAGGGGCGTATGGGAGAACGATTGCCTCAGGGTCGGCAACAGGGTGAAAATCGCCTGACTGGCTACCGCCCCACAGAACAGGAACGGCGGGAGAAAAACGCCCCTCGGGAGGTGGCGAAGCTGTCCGGCTCCTATGGCGATGTAGCGGTGGGGGTCAACCGGCAGAAAAACCTGTCCATTACCCTGTCAGAACGGCGGGGCGGGGAAGAGAAACACACCACCAAATCCGACAAAAAGGCGGTGGAGGGTCAAACCGCCCACAAATTGCCCGCCACCCGGGGAAAGGGCTTCACCAACCCTCACCACAAGTCCCAAAGCGCTGTCCTCTATCAATCTCAGGACAAAAAACCGCCGCCCTTCCTGCAAAAGCGATTCACCCAAATGATGGGCAATCATCACCAGGAAGTGTTGGAGGGTCATGTCTCCTTTTTGGACACAAAGAGGGAGCGGGCAGAGGAAAAAGCCTTGATTACCCAGGAAAAACAGGCGCGAAAAGACCGAGGCAATCTATCCGCAATCCAATCCAGACGGGACGAACTGTCCCAGATTATCACAGAAAAAAAGCATCAGTCCCGCCGTTTCCAACAACTGCTGAAACAGGGACAACAGGCTGCCCAGGAAAGTCAGGTCAAAGAGTGGACGTTCTTGGAAGTACGTCACCAGTTGGAAGAGGAAGAAACACCAGAATCACCACCAGAAGACCCAACGGAAGAATAAAATGAAAAAAGTTAGGTTGTTCAGAGAGCGGTTTAGGGCTTTGTTCAGTGGCGGGTGGTAGGATGTACTTGTAAACACACAAATTAAATATGCAATTACAGAAAGGGGGCATCTGGTTTTGAAGTGCTCGAAACAGAGACTTTGAAATCGGGACAACTATGGCAGAGTATCTATCTCCAGGTGTATACGTAGAAGAATTTGAGTCTGGCGGCAAGCCCATGGAGGGCGTTAGCACCAGCACTGCAGGCTTTGTGGGCATGGCAGAGCGAGGCCCAGTGGAGGGCGTACCCCAGTTGGTCACCAACTTCGCAGACTTTAAGCGGATTTATGGGGGCTATCTGTCCGAAAGCGAGTTCGGTGAATATCGGTTCCTGGCCTATGCCGTGGAACACTATTTCATCAACGGTGGTTCTCGTTGTTTCGTGGCACGTGTGGCACCCAGGGACGCCAAATGCGCCCAGGGCAACATCACCAAAGGCGACACCAAGGTGTTCTCCGTTGCGGCCAAAAACCCAGGGATGTGGGGCGATAATATCCGCGCCATCGTCACCCCGGCCTCCAAGGCAAAAACCCAAATCCTTCAAGTGTTGGACACTCCAACCGGCACCAAGTACATTGTGAAAAACGGCGCAGGCTTCAACCTTGGCGATGTCATCGTTTTCCAGGACAAGAAAAGCACCATCTACAACAAAGTGGTCAAAAGCCAGGACAACATTCTGGAATTTGCCACGGACTTTGCAGACGATGTGGTGGACAAAAACCTACTGCCCATCCGCACCATCTCAACCTGCGAATTCTCTCTGGAAGTCAAATACGACGACCAAGTGGAGCTGTACGAAAACATCTCCTTCAACATTGAAGCACCCAACTTTATCACCAAACGCACCGCTAAATCCGATTTGGTCAACGTGATTTGTGAGGAATTGCCCACAGAAATCGTGGCACCCTTCAATGCCATGTGCGCCGATGAATCGGCACAAATCGCCATCGGTCTGGTGGGCGGTAGCAATGGTTCCAGTGCCTCCATCACCGCCAGCGACTATGTGGGCGAAGATAATGGCGCAGGCCGTCGCACCGGTATCCAGGCATTTATGGACAACGACATGGTTTCCCTGATGGCAGTCCCCGGTGTGGTGGACCCCAATGTCCAACTGATGTTGGTAGCCCACTGCGAAAACCTGGCAAGCCGCTTCGCCGTGTTGGACGTTCCCCGGGATGCCCGGAAAGTCCAGGACATCATCAACCACCGCAACGTCTTCGATTCCAACTATGCCGCCCTATACCACCCCTGGTTGGAGGTCTTTGACCCACTGGATAAGAAGAACATCGCCATTCCACCCTCTGGCTCCATGCTGGGCATCTACGCCCGCAGTGACAACAGTCGCGGCGTTCACAAGGCTCCTGCCAACGAAGTTGTCCGGGCTTGCGTCGGTTTGGATGTTCAGTTTAACAAGGGCGAACAAGATATTTTGAATCCCAAAGGTGTCAACCTGATTCGGGCATTCCCAGGCCAAGGCATCCGAGTATGGGGTGCACGCACCGCATCCTCCGACCCCAGCTGGAAGTACATCAACGTCCGCCGTCTGTTCATCTTCGTGGAGGAATCCATCAAGGCCAACACCAACTGGGCTGTCTTTGAACCAAACGACGAACAACTGTGGGTTCGCGTCAAGCGTACCATCGACGTATTCCTGGGCAACCTGTGGCGGGAGGGCAGTCTGGCTGGTTCCTCCACCTCCGAGGCCTTCTTTGTGGACATCGGACGGAGCACCATGAGCCAAGATGACATCGACAACGGTCGATTGATCTGCGTCATCGGCATCGCACCGGTGAAGCCAGCAGAATTCGTCATCTTCCGCATCACCCAGAAGACCAACGACACTGTGGAATAGGATAAAGAGGAAGGAGTGTTTCCATTATGGCATATCCCTACGGCAAGTTTAGATACCGTGTAGAAATCGACGGTTTGGACGCTGGCGGCTTCAGCGAAGTCACTGGTTTTGACGCTTCCATCGACGTGATGGAGTATCGCGAAGGCGATATGGTGCAAACACCATACAAAATCCCAGGCCTGAAAAAGTACGGCAACATCACCCTAAAGCAAGGCCTCACCGACTCTTTGGTCATGTATGAATGGCTCATCGGCGGTGTGGAAGGGGCGGTTGATCGGAAGACCATCACCATCACATCCTTGGATGAGACGGAGCAAGCTGTGGCCTCCTGGCAGATTATCAACGCCTGGCCCATCAAATATACCGCCCCAGATTTCAATGCAACCTCATCTGAAGTCGCCATTGAAACCATCGAAATCGCCCACGAGGGCATGACCCGTGTAAGTTAATCCTGTGACCATAAGGGCTAAGGCCAAAGGTGGAATTTCCACCTTTGGCACTGGCTCTATCTGTGCATTTGTGACCGTCTAAAAAGGAGAATGACTATGATGATGCAGACAGAATTTCCCTTCACCCTGCCTCGGGGCTACGTGGACAACACCGGCCTGCTCCACAAGGAGGGGGTCATGCGTCTGGCCAATGCAGCTGACGAAATCCTGCCCCTTCGCGATCCCAGAGTACAACAGAATCCGGCCTATTTGACGGTGATTCTCCTGGCGCGGGTCATTGTGCGCCTTGGCTCCATGCCCACGGTGGACACCCGGGTGGTGGAGCAACTGTTCACCATGGATTTGGCCTATCTCCAGGACTTATACCAACGCATCAACACCATGGAGGCGCCGGTCTACCGGGAGTTTTGCCCCCACTGTGAGAAAGAGTTGGAAATCCCTATAAATTTTATGCAGACCGTCTGATTGCGGTCTATCCAAAGGAGCGTTTCTACGAGGAGGCCACCTTTTTGGGCTACTACCTCCACTGGAGCCGCGATCAAATTATGATGCTGAACCACCTGGAACGGCGGCAGTGGTGCCAAGAGGTGTCCCGCATCAACAAACAGCTCAGCGACGATGGCAAGGGTCCAAAAAACGTCTTTGACGTGTAAAAAGGAGGGGCAGCATGGCAAAATCTTTGGCAGAAACCCGCAGTGACCGCACCGCAAAATCCAAGGAAACACCGGTGCCTCCCCTGGTGGGCAACCAGTACTATCGTGTCTATTTCGGTGCCACCCAAATCAACTTCTCCAAAGTGACCAACGTGGAAATGACCGTGGAAACAGACCAAATCAGCGAAGGCGGCCTCAATGGTTACGTTCATGTGCTGACCAAATCACTGGGTCAAGGTGGCAAATTGACCATGGAAAAAGGCCTGGTGGCAGAGGACTCCATGAACCAGATTATGACCAAGCTGTCCGTTGGCACTCGGCTGAATTTGCCGGTGACCATCACCCTCTATCACACCACCAATGAAGGGTTGAAACCAGTCCGCGCCTGGGGGTTTGAAGACGGCATGGTGTCCGCCTGGCGCCTGGGTGAGTTGGACGGTTTGGGCAGTCAACTGTGCATTGAAACGCTGGAAATCACCCACGGGGGACTTCATTT
>JAWXUJ010000038.1:0-8621 GCA_044432765.1 Eubacteriales bacterium
CATTTCACGATAAATGGTGGAGATTTTTTGTGCTTCGCCCCCCTCGCCTCATTTGGGCATCGCAAGTCAAAATATTGCAATCACACAACCGAGACAATGAATTCATACAGACCACAAATGCACCGCAAAAATCCAGCAAACTGCACTCTTTTAGAGCACACAAAAAAGTAAAACCCACTTGCACTGCAAGGGGATTTGTTGTATAATAACGTAAATAGGTAACTTTATTATTTTATATTCATCAAGTGTATTTGGTGTGAGCACGGAAATGCACTTAATCTCACATAGAAAAGGGCATGATTTATGAGTTCGATTCAAGAGTTTGAGCCTCTCTGGGGAGCGTGGCGATCAATTAAATTATTGGGTCAAGGTTCTTACGGGAAGGTTTGGCTGGCAGAGAAAGACGGCGGTATTCAAAAATACCAGGCCGCCATCAAACACATCTCTATCCCGGCAAACCCCAGCGAACGTGAAGAGCTCTATGCCCAGGGTTATGTCACCAACCACTCCATGGTCACGGACTATTACCGCGATGTATTGGAAACCCTGTTGGTGGAAATCCAGGTCAACGACCACCTGAAAGGCAACACCAATATCGTCTCCTACGAAGACCACCACTACGTCCCCAAGGAAAACGGACAGGGGTATGATATTTTTATTAAAATGGAACTGCTGACAAGCGTGTTCAATTACTGGAGCCAGCGGGATGTCACCTTGGGAGATTGCATCCAGTTGGGCATCGACCTCTGTTCCGCCCTCGCCGTTTTGGAGCAGGAGCATATCATTCATCGCGACATCAAACCAGGCAATATTTTTGTCAACAAACGAGGCGATTATAAACTGGGCGATTTTGGCGTAGCCCGGGTACTTGAAAAAACCACTAGTGGCCTGTCTGTGAAAGGCACCTTCGGTTATATGGCACCAGAGGTTTATCTGGGCAAGGACTACGACTATACCGTGGATATCTATTCTCTCGGCTTGGTCATGTATCGCTTGCTCAACTATAATCGAGAGCCTTTTGTGCCCCTGCCACCCCAGGGGCTCACCTATGCAGATACCCACAGTGGCAAACAAAAACGGTTGCAAGGAGAGCCACTGCCCAGACCCGCACTGGCGGACAAAACACTATCCACCATCATTTTGATGGCCTGCGCTTACGAACCACATAAACGCTGGCGCAATGCCACCGCATTCCAAACAGCTTTGCTTCACTACCGCAACAGTCTTCCTGCCGCGCAGCTGAATCAAGTTTTGTTGCAATCTGCCGAGAAATTCAAAAAAGAAGATGGGGAAATGCCCGTCGCCGAGGAAGCAACGGTGAATTCCTGGGATGTAAACGCGGAAGCGAGCGTCCATCCCCAAGCGAAGGACGAAGTGGATGCAACCATGTTCCTAAATGAATCCACCGTCTTCCTGGACACAGAAAACGACCCCGCTCCAGTCGCCGAAGTGGAGGAGCCGGATGCAACCATGTTCCTGAATGAATCCACCGTCTTCCTGGACACAGAAAACGACCCTGCCCCGGTGGCAGAGGAAGAGCCTTCCATTGCAGAGCCACTACCTGTTCACGAAGAACCTGCAGATTCCATAGGTGCCCCCGTATTTGTCCCAGAACCAACAGAGTTTTGGGCAGAGGATGCCCCGGTGGTGACAGAGGAGGAACCGTTGCCCGCCCCCGAACCCAAGGTGGAGGTCGCCCAGGTACCCGCTCCAAAGGAGACGGTGAAAAATCCGAAAAAAGAGGCAAAACCACCGGTTGAAACGAAAAAATCTGCAAAAAAACCTTTGATTTTTGGTGTGTTGGCCGGGTTGGTCGCTGTTTTCGCCGTGGTTATGATGACGCAATTTGGCACGTCTGACGAGCCATCTGCCCCCACGGAAAGCGCGGTCGTGAAAGAGGTCGTTTCCACAGAGGAAGAACCCACCGACACCGCGGAAACCGTTGTGGAAGAGGACCATGCAACCCCCGATTCACAAGAAGCCCAGGAAAGCCCCGCTGTGGAAGAGACGAAAACCGTCACCACAACAGAAACCACAGAATCCACACCGACTGCAGAGGACGAAAGCGAACCAGTCCAAGAGGAAACGCTAGAAGAAACAGAGACAACCGAGGAAGTGCCGGAAGAACCAGTGGTGGAACCAACACCAGCTGACACAACCACCGTTTATCGCCCCGTCGTTGTGGAAGAAGTGGAGGAAGAAGAGGAAGAAATCCTGGAGATTGCAGTGACAGGCCTCCATCTATCCACGTCCAGTCTGTTGTTGGAGGTAGGTGCTACCGGCTTCTTGCAGGCTACGGTATCCCCTGATAACGCAACCAACCAACAGGTGCAATGGAGTTCCTCCAATGGAGGGGTGGTGCAAGTACAAGGTGGCACCGTGATTGCCTATGGCAGTGGCACTGCCACGATCACCGCCTCTTGCAGTGGGTACTCCGCCACTTGCGACGTATCCGTTCCCTAATCAGATGATCATATCGTAAGGTTTGTATGTGGTGGTGTTTTCCAGAAAAAGCCGGTGCATACATGGATTTTAACAAAAAAAGGAGAAATTATGAACGTTTGGAGAAAAATTTTAAAGGCAACTATGATTTGTCTATTATCCGTCATGTTGGTCGCCACAGTAGAAGCAGTGACGGTGGATCATGCCCACACCATGGTCAGCGGCGGCCTCTCTCACTCTTTGGCATTGAAAAGTGACGGCTCCGTTTGGGCATGGGGCTCCAACTCGGTGGGGCAACTGGCACAAACCGACCTGGAAAAAGCAGACACGCCTGTGGAAATCAAAGACATCACCGGTGTATCCATCGCTGCTGGCTATAATTTCTCTGCTGTTTTAGATTATACCGGCGCTGTGTACGTTTGGGGCAATGGCAACGCCGTCCCAACCGCCGTATCCGGCTTGTCCGGCATCACCGCCATTGCCGCAGGGCAGACGGACATCATTGCATTGAAGCAAGACGGCACCGTTTGGCAGTGGACCGTCGGCTCTTCTGACGAACCCCAAATGGTTTCCCACCTGTACGAAATCGTGGCCATTTCCGCTGGCGGTGGTCACTATCTGGCCTTGACCCGCATTGGCGATGTTTATGCCTGGGGTCGCAATGACCAAGGCCAACTTGGCCTGGAAGGGGAAAGTGTCCGCACAACCCCAACAAAAATCCCGGAATTGTCCAACATTGTGGATATTGCAGCCGGCTACTCCCACTCCCTGGCTGTCACATTTGATGGCGACGTTTATGCTTGGGGCTCCAACACCTACGGTCAGTTGGGCAACAGCTCAACCACCAGCACCGCCACCCCCACCGCCGTTAAAATCAGCGACCAAATCAAAACCGTTTCCGCCGGTAGCGACACGTCTGTCGCCATGACAATCACCGGCACAGTCTACTGCTGGGGCTATGGCGAATATGGCCAAATGGGCAACGGCTCCGTGGATATCACCACCAACTCCCCTGAAAAAATTACAACCAGTAGCTCTGAAACCATCAGCGCCATCGCCTCTGGTGTGTACCACAATATGTATGTCAACAACAACGGCTACGTCTATGCCTGGGGTCGCAACAAAGATGGACAACTGGGCGACGGCGACTCCAACAATGCCGCCACACCACAAAAAATCATCACCCTGTCCGTGAAAAGCGACTTTGCCGTTTCTAATTACGCACTGCGTGATTTGCAAGGCCTCAGCGATTGGGCAACCGAGACTGCAACCGACCTATACAAAACCGAAATTTTGTCCCCACTGCTGTGGGGTTCCTATGGTTCCAACGTCACCCGCGGTGAGCTCACCCACGTATTGGTGGCACTGTACGACCATGTAAAGGCAACCAACACCACCTCCAACTCTGTCACATCCTTCACCGACATCGCCTCCTATTATTTGAAACAAGACGTGATCAACGCATATCGTCTGGGACTGATCAACGGCAAATCCACCACGGAATTTGCTCCAGAAATGGGCGTAACCAGAGAGGAAGCCGCGAAGCTCATGTCCACCCTGGTTGCAAAATTGACCAAGAATACCGTTTCCACCCAAATCGTGTCCCTTTCCTACTACACCGACGCAGCCACCGTTTCCGACTGGGCAATCCCCTATGTGGCATATGCCTATGACGAAGGCATCATGAAGGGAAGCAGCGGCGCATTTAACCCAACCAACTATGTGACCCGGGAAGAATTGCTGGTCATGCTGGCTCGCATGATCGAACAGTACGACTGGGAATAACCCTTGGCAAAACCTTTGTTTGCAGACCATACCGATTGGGGAAATACTGCCCGCTTTCAAGAATAGGAGCGTTCCATGAAGAAGATAATAAAACGATGGATGATATTGGTTGGGGTTTTATGGATTGTCTTAGCCAATCTGGTATATGCCACAGATGGCGCAACCACCTGCGTTCAGTCCTATATTTCGGATCAATCCCTGGTTGTTTGTACCGACACCCCTTTGGATGGCAATGCCATTTCTTGTGACATTTCATCCCAATATGCCGAAATTGAATCCGTCGGCTCCTTTGCCGATGAAAATACAACCATTCAAACCACCATTATATTGGATATTTCCACATCCATGCCCCGCAGTATGCAAGGCGAAGTGCTGGATTTGTTGGACACCATGATTGCCAATAAATCCGCCAATGAATTCTATTGTCTGTGCACTATCAGCGATGGCGTTCACATCCTGCAGGATTTTACCAGTGAGCGCTATGACCTGGCGCAGGCTTTGGAAAGCATCCAATTCAACGGTCAAGAGAGCAAGATTTATGACGGTATTTTCAATACGCTCCCAGATACATTTCTGTCCGATGAGACCATTGCCATGTATCGCACCATTGTCATCACCGATGGCATCGACGACACCACCAGTGGCATCACAAAAGAAGAGCTGTATTTGACCCTGCAAACACACCATTACCCCATCGATGTGGTGGCTGTCACCACATCCAGCAGTGGCGAAAACAAGGACTTGGCCGCCGTTGCCAGAATGAGCAATGGACGCTATTTTTCCCTGACACCCACCACGGATTCCGCCACCTTGTCCACCCAACTCAGCGTCAATCAATTTGGCTTTGTTGTGGCGACCGTTCCCGCCCCACTTTTAGATGGCGTTTCCCGTCAAGTGGATATCGCCGACGGTATCCACGATTTTTCCTATGACATGAAATTCCCTGTGGTTTATGTGGAAGTTGTGGAAGAACCTGTGGTGGAGGAGCCGGTGGAAGCGCCAGTGGTGGAAGAGGAACCTGAAGAGGAGCCCGAAGAGGAACCCGAAGAGGAACCTGAAGTCGTTCCAGTGGAGGAACCAGAAGAAGTGCCTGAACCAAGTTGGTTTAGCACCCACTGGTACATCATCCTGATTGCCCTGGTGGTTGTTTGCGCCATCCTTTTGACCATCCTGTTGATCAAGCGGAAAAAATCTCCAAAAGAACCACCTGCTGTGATTCCAGAAACGGCGGTAGAACCACCTGTGGCAGGGATAAGGCCTGCTGCTTTTGACACGGACAGCACGGTGATACACAGCTTTTTCACCATCAAAATCAGCCAAGTCAACGGGGACAACCGCACCTGGACAATGCCTGTTGTGGGTGATTTGCGCATTGGACGTGGCGAGCACTGCGAAATTTGCGTAGAGGATCAAACCGTATCCCGGGAGCACTGTAAAATCGTTCTCAGCGGAAACCATTTGTCCATTGTCCACTTGGGAAACAGCAACAAAACCAAACGCAATGGCACCACAATCAAAGACGTTTGTCCCATTGCCTCTGGCGATATTATCATGATGGGCCGCGCCGCCCTGCAGATTGACTATATCCAATGCTTGGACGGCCCACCTGAGCATACAGTCTTTAAAATGGACGATGAAAAAACAGAGTACATCTTTTAGAGGTATAGAAGCATGATACTGACATATTCAGCACGTTCCCACGTAGGGCGCATACGCAAGCAAAACGAAGACAGCCTGCTGTCCGGCGGAGTCATTACGCCCTATTTGTTGATGGGCAGCACCTTTTGCTTGGATGGCAAAGAAACAAATCCGGCGGCCTTTGCCGTTTGCGATGGAATGGGCGGTGAATCCAGAGGTGCAGATGCCTCCCATTTGATGGTCAACCACCTGGTCAAGTATATGGAGCAACTTCCACAGGGTTCCGACCAGAATCCCATTGTCCCGCTCCAGGACGCAATCGATGAAGCCCACGAGAAAATGGTAAATTCCGGGTTGCGTATGGGCACCACCATGGCTCTGCTTTTGGTGACAAAAGAAGGGACCGTGCCCTATAATGTAGGGGATTCTCGGATTTATTGCTTGCAAAAAGGCCAATTTTCCCAACTGACACGTGACCACACATGGGCAGAGGAACAAATTCGTCTGAAAGAGAAAACCCCTGAAGAGGTCAAAGCCGACCCCAATCGCAACAAGTTGATTCGCTGTATCGGCATTGGCTCCAAACATCAAGCGGAAGCATATCCCATGCTCCACGGCACATATCGATGCTTAATTTGCTCCGACGGCTTGACCGACATGGTTTCCGATTCAGAAATTTCCCGCATTTTGCAGGAATCTTCCACCACCAAACAGGCGGCGGAACGGTTGGTGCAACAGGCACTGTACTATGGTGGCGCGGATAACGTTTCGGTGATTGTCATAGACAGCGAACAACCGCCTTCGTTTTTTTCAAGATGGCGAAAGCCGAAAAAGAGGTAACAAAGATGAAACTAACCCTTCTTTCAAAACAAGAATACCGTAGCATCACGTTGCCAGCAACGTGCATGGGGCAGTATTGGATTCGTGGCGTCAATGCCCAGAAAAAATTGGAAAACATCGTCGCCGTGGAAGCCGTTCCACCGACAGAAGCAACCGGCCAAGGATTTTGGCGGCTGAAATCCAATCGCAGATTTAAGATTTTGAAAACCGGGGCAGACCCTCTGCAAAGCAGCCCTCTGAAAGCCGGGGAATTTTACAAAATCAAAAGCGCCGACGGTATGCAGACCTTCGTGCTCTACTCCGAACCTTTGACAGAAGACAGAAAGCGCTATGACCAATATAACCTGAGCAGTTCCCTGCATAAAATCAGCATTGGACGGCGTTCTAGCAACAATATTTGTTACGACAATCCTTACGTCGGCAGTGCCCACGCAGAGCTTGTGTTCTCCCAACAGGGCATCGTATTGCAAGATTTAAGCAGTTTGAACCACACCTATGTAAACGGCAAAGCGTGTCAATCTGCCCTACTTCAAAACGGCGACATGATTTACATGATGGGCCTCCAAATTGTGGTCACAAGCAAAAGTCTTTTTGTAAACAACCCAGATGGAAAGGTGCAAATTCAAGGCCTTCTGCAATGCCCATTGGAGGCGGTGGAAGACCGTCCCCTTGCCCCCAATTTGGAAGAGGAAGACGAGTTCGAGAACATCGAGCCCGATTTTTATTATCGCCCACCCCGCTTCAAATACGACGTAGAACCCTATGAATTGAAAATTGACGCGCCACCATCCAACCAAAATAACGACGAAATTCCACTCATTATGATGATTGGCCCCTCTATGACCATGGGCATGGCCTCCGTTGCCTCCGGCACCTATGCCGTCACCAGCGCCATTGCCCGCGGGGACATCACCTCCGCCATTCCGTCCATTGTCATGTGTTTTAGTATGCTGTTGGGCACCATGATGTGGCCCATTTTGACCAAGTCCTACCAACGGAAACGAAAGGCCAAAAAAGAGGAAAAACGGCAAATCTCCTACCGGGCATACCTGGAAAAAATCGACCAGGAAATCGCAAAAGAAATCGAAAGCCAAGAGGATATTCTGCGGGACAACGATGCCGACATCAACAATTATGTAACCCGCATTTTGGCAAAAAATCCGTTGATGTGGGAGCGCACACCAAAACATTCCGACTTCCTCAGCTTGCGCCTGGGCTATGGCAACCTGCCCTTTCAGGGCGATATCAAATACCCAGAACGTCGCTTTACCGTAGAAGAAGACAACCTGACAGAGCTGGTGTATCAATTTGGCGAGCAACCACGTTGGCTCACCAATGTACCCATTTGCCTTCCTTTGATTGAACGCTTCGTCAGTGGCATCTATGGGGACAAAGCCACCATGATTCGCTATGCCAAGCAGTTGATTTTGCAAATTGTCGCCTTACACAGCTACGACGAAGTGAAGCTGGTGTTGCTCTACGACGAACTGGATCGGGACACTTTTTCCTTTACCCGTTGGCTTCCACATACCATGGACGACCAGCGGACGGCTCGCTATATTGCAACCAATGCCGAAGAAACCAAGGAGCTATCCTCCTTGCTTGACGGTGTGATTGAACGTCGCAAAAATATGCGAGATAGTGGCCTAGACGATGAGTCCCCCTATTATGTGATGATCTGCCTGGACAAGGATTTGGCCGGGCGGACGGAGTGCGTCAAGCGTATCATCGGATATAAAAACAACCTGAAATTCTCCGTCATCTCCATGTTCCCAAGACTCAAAGACCTGCCCAAAGAATGCACGGCTGTTTTGGAACTGTGCCCCGGCTCAGAAGGCAATCTAACCTTGATTGGAGATGTCAGCGAACCGCCCATCCCCTTGCGCCTGGATGTGGGACTTAACGTAGATTCCCAA
>JAWXUJ010000039.1:0-8591 GCA_044432765.1 Eubacteriales bacterium
AACATTCTGCGCCTATTGAAAGACAAGGAAAGTCTCAACCAACGGACTTTGGCAACCCAGATGGGAACCAGCGCCCAAGCCGTGTCAGAAGCTGTGAAAAAGTTGGTGCAGTGTGGCTACGTCACAAAGGTTGTGGGAACACAAAACAATGAAAACCGCATCGCCTTGACTGCGGAAGGGCAAGAGGTTGCGGAAAAATTAGATCGTCGCATTAAGTCCCATGCCAGTGTGGTTTTGGGATCTTTCAGTCAAGAAGAACTAATGGAACTGGACAGATTGTTGACCAAATTGTTGTAAAAAAACAGCTACTTCCTCTGGTTGAGGGAGTAGCTGTTTTTAGTGAATATCACGACCCATGGGCAGACCTGTTTCACCAGTTTGTCTCATGCTTAACAGAAGGGGAGCTGGCGCGTTCTTTCGCGAAGGCAGGTTTATCCGCGACCCTCGACGTGGAGGGGCAGTCCCTCCACATATCCCCTTTTTACGAAATTTAGGCTTGGAGGTTTTCTGATTAGTCGGGGAAGTTGAAGCGGTCGCCATTGAAGTAACGAGCCCGCAGTGCTGCTGCTTCTGTGGGGTGAAGGCCTTTGCACCGTTTGAGTACCAGTTGGGTGAAAAACGTCTCGTAAGTGGCGCGGAGATTGGCTTTCCGCTCCCAGATTTTCTGGCGAATTTCATCCAGGTGCTCGGGGTCATTCTTCTGGACGGAGTCCAGATAGGGCTGGAACATGGACATATATTCCTGCTCATCCATGGCCTCGGATTTGGTGATTTGCTCGGCAACATCAAACAGATTCAAGTCCATCTTATTTTCAGCGTACATAGTGAACACCACGTTATAGAGCGTGTTGTTGGCATGAGGTTTGTAATCCATGGACATGGCCTGGGCTTTGGGGTCGCGGAGCTTGTGGAAGGCGGCTTCTTTGTCGATGCCATGGAGGACCCGTTCCTCGCCTGGCTTTTTGGTGATGATAAAGTTTTCGCCCTTGGTGTCGAAGTTGCAAAGGAGCCAGTCTGTGGCGTGTTCGCGGAGGATTTGGGGCGCCAGTTCTTGGACGGCCGCAACGGTTTCCGGGGTGGCAATTTCAGGGTGACGGGAGAATTTGAACAAATCTAACTTATTTGGCCCGGATTCCACGTGATCTAGCCGTCGTTGGAAGGACACGAATCCGTGGTCGGCGGTGACACCGGAGAAGGCTTCTACGGCGGTTTCTGGGTGCATTTTCGTTTGGAGTATGGCACCGGCTGTGGTCAGTAAAACGCCTTCTTCTTTGTAGTAGCCCATGCAGTTGACCGCTTGTTTTGCCAACCATTTGGAGCCGTCCTCCAAATAGTATTGGCTCATAGGCTTGGTGCCACCCAGGTTGATGTCTTCCCAATGGCTCATCCTCAGATTCATGGTGGTGTGGGACAGCATTTCTGCTGTCTCCTGCTCGATGAGCTGCAATTCTTGTTCAGAGTAGAAGGCCTCTTCAAAGGTATCCTCCTCCAACTTGCCACGTTGGTACAGGGCGGTGATGGCCTGACGGCGGACTTGGGATTCCAAGTCCTTCCTTTGGGTGGCAAAGTTGGCGCCGCGCATATCCATGTCATGAGAACCGGGGGAACCATCCCCGCGCTTCATGTAGTTTTTCTCAAGATCCTTGTGGGCAACATCAAAGGAGGGCAATACGCCCCCAGTGTCTGGAGCGGAAGAGAAAATGGATTTCAGTCCCATGACCACGGCTTTGCTGAAGTCATAGAGGGCATGACGGCGATTGTAGCTCTTTTCGTCGTGTTTGTCTGCGGCGAGGGCGGCCTTTTGTCGTTGTTGTTGCAACTGGGCATCGTTGGCTTCGGCTTGCAGCTTGGCTTGACGCTCTGCTTGGAGCATGGCGGGGGTGTCGCCGTCAAAGACAAAGGTGCCACCGTAGCGGTCGCCAAAGTATTGAAGGCGCATAGCCGCTTCCTCTTCAGGAGTGTGGGCGGTGTTGGTGATTCGCTCTTCAATCAATTTGGTGAAAAATTCGCGATATTCGGCGCGAAGATTCTTTTTCCGCGCCAAAATACGGCGGGAAACTTCGTCTGGATTGTCTTTGGAGTTGTGTCGGCGCACCTGTAAATAGTCATCAAACATGGCCATATAGGCATCATCGCTCATAGCCTCCACGTTGTGTACCTGCGCCTCTACCACTTTCAAATCCAAATCCATGGTGCCAGAGGAAAAGCCTTGGAAAATACGGTTATAAACGGTGTTTTGATCAAAGCCCTTGTAGTCCTTGCTCATTTTTTGGGCACCAGGGTGCATAATTCGGCGGAAACCGGCCTCTTTGTCAATGCCGTGGACGGTGCGATTTTGGAGGGCATCCTCGGTGACGATGAAATTTTCACCCTTGGTGTCGAAGTTGCACATGAGCCAGTCGGTGGTGTGCTCACGCAACATTTGAGGGGTCAATGTTTGGATGGTTTCCAGTTCCTCGGTGGTCATAGACTCTGGAGTGCGAGAGAATTTCATCAAATCCACCGGTTTGGTAACGTTGGACAACATCTTTTGATAGGACACGGTGCCACGCCCATGGAGGTGCGCTATATGGGCTTCGATGGCGGTGTCAGGGTGTACCAATTTTTGTATATCGGCACCCACCTTGGTGGCGTATGGACTGAGGGGATCACTGGTTCCGATGCAGGACTTGGCATCTTTGACCAACCATCGTTGATTGCTTTCGGTTTTGCGGATGGAGACAGGTTTGGTGCCACCCTCCACATTGGCGCGCTGTTCCTCCAGAAATTCATCACGTACGGTGAGACCATGGGCACGGCGATACATCTCATCGCGGAGGTTGGTTTCCCATTGCTGGGCTGTCATATTCCCTTGGGGGATTTCTTGGCGAAGGTCGCGGAGCATTTGCTCCCGCATCTCCAGAGTACGCGCTTCAAAGGTGGTGGGTTGCAATACCTCGGGGATGGGTTGTCTGGCGAGCTGTCGTCCCTGGCGCATGATTTCTCGTTGACGCAGTTGGTTCAGCGCTTGGGGAAGGGGTACTTCGTGGGCATCATCGGGTGCATCTTCAGGCGTGGAAGAAAAGGCACTTTTTATCTCTAGGCCAATGGACACCAAGGGCTTCACGCAGTCATAAAAAGCGTGACGAGCACGGTCGCTGAACCGGCGCATGGAATCTTTTCTGTTGGCCATTTTCAGTGCTTTGGCGTTGGCGCGTTGTTCATTGAGCAAGACCTGTGATTCGTTGGGGTGTCGCTTGGAACCATTGGGTTCTTCCATCACAGGTTCCGCGAGGATGGGCTGTGCTTGCACTTGATCCAACTGTTCTTGCTGGGGTTGATCCATCTGCTGGCGTAGAGGCGCCAAAATGGGCTGGTGGAGAAGTTGTTGTTGGCGTTGCCGCTGTTGGTTGAGCAACGCTGCTTGTGGCGTTCCGGCCATGGTCTACCTCCTTGTGTGGAATTAAAAATAGGCGTGGTAAATGCGGTGAGTGGTGATGTAGTCTGGGCACAATTTTTCTAAAATTTTCCCGGAAACATCGGTTGTAATCACCATATTGAGCCGTTGTAGGTTGGGGTTTTGCATAAAGGCTTCCATGGTGGCAACCAGAGATTTGAATACTAAGGTGCCAAGGGGTTGTTTGCTGTAAAGAAGTACGAGGGTGGCAAAATCGCCATTGGACTCCATGATACAAGTGCTGGTAATGCCGGTGGCATGGACTGTGCAAAAAGACAGCGTAGAATCAAAGGATTCGGGCGCAAAACGGAGAGTGTGGGCGATTTGGGGGAAATTTACCTCCAAGGATTGAGCCAGATTTTGGAGAAATACATTGGATTGGCTCAGCAATGGTACCACATCTGTGGTGGATTGTTTGGGTAAATTAGTCAGACTGTTCTGGATTCTTTGTCGGGAGATGGTGGCGGAAAATTCAGGCTGTTGTACCAGAGAGACCCCCGGTTGTCTGGCAAAAAAAACATAGGCATCGGTGCCTTGACCTGTGGCGGCAAAGGGGCAGACCAGTTGTTTGGTCTGCTGCTTTGCCAGCTTACGTAGGGCTGAAATTAGGATGGAGCCTACCCCACGGCGGCGGTGACTGATCGCGACTTGGACGGAGGAGACAGTGATGGTGGCAGCATTGACGCAAAACAGTACAACACCGACGCCAGCGCCTTCTGTGGTTGCGAACAATCCCAAGCAACCGCCTTGTAAGAGGGTGCCCTGCTGGGAGGTGGTCAGCAAATGGGAAACGGAAGAGATATTGCCAGGTTCTAGATGCTTGATGGTAATTTCCATAGCCATACCTCTACTCAACCGATATTTAAGCCGTCCAAAGCTGTTTTTGCAGGGGATTCATAATCATGGGTCAGGCCGTAGATACCATCGCCGTAGGCATCACAAATGGTGAGACCGATGGAGATGCTCTCCTCCAACTGTTTCTCGGAGGGTGTCCCATTGGGGCAGGGGAATACGGTTTTGTAGTGGATGGACCCATCGTCGTAGTCAAATTCAAAGTTGCCACGGGGCAGGCCGTAGTTAGCTCGGTGCAAAAATTCCCCAACCGTGATACGATGGGCAGGGTCTACGGTAACAGGGAGTACGGTATAGGTGAAAAATGTATCCTCTGTGACTTGGGTGATCATACGAGCAGATGCCAGTTTGCACTCCAGTTGCGCCTCCAAAAGGAAGGTGTTGTGGTGACCGTCAAACTCAAAGGTCCAGTCTTCTTGTTGATAGTAGGCCATCAAGGCGCTGACGATTTGTTCAGAAAAATCCATAAAATACTCCTTATAATATAATATAGTTTTATAATCATATCATATCATGGGAAATGCTTCTTGTCTACGCGTTGTGAGAATTTTTAAGAATATTTAAGATTTAAAAAGAAAGTTTCAATAGATGTTTGCAACTTTCTGAAATTCCAGAGGAAATGTTGGTAGATTTTAAGACTGGAAAGCCAGCCGGGTCTTTACTGGGTGGGTCTGAGCGGTGGGTTAGCCGGCGGCGCAGAATGGCAGAATTTCCAACATTTCTGGTATGGTATCATACCGTCCCATCGAACATATTTCGGTGTAATCCATGAGATTGGTGGCGACTAAACTTTTCGCTAAATTTGCAAGGGGCAAATGGAAAACGCACAAAAGTACGGATATGCTCCCTATATAAGAATTTGTGTTTTTTCACGGTCTCTTATATAGGGAGCATATCAGTTCGCCCCTGTTTTTTATGATTAGACATGATACTACCAGCCACGATGGAGTGGACTTCACCCTCAGCGGAAGCGGTGCTGATAACCTTGACGGCTGCTTGGTCTTGGAAAAGTTTGGTGACTTGTTCTAAATTTTTCATATGAATTCTCCTTAATCAGTTTTTATAATTTGATATGTTTTTCTTAGCTGATTAGTTTATAACACAGGGAAATATAGTGGTCAATAACGCAAAAAAAGATTAGATGGTAAGAAAAATCGAAGTTCGTAATGGGCGAGTTTGCTTACTTCTTTGCTTAGGATAATGGAGGGCTGCGAGGTCGTGATTGAGCTTCGATAAAATCCCTTAAAAATGAAACAGTAACAGAGTTTGCCAATTCCCATTTAGAGCAGGCATTCAAATATCCAGTGACGGCAACAAAAGCCACCAAAAGAGAGAAAATTTTTATTGCCCCTGTTTTTTAGATGTGATATAATTATCAAGGAAAAAAGTAAAATATTTTTTCGAAATATAAAACCAAATGGCTCTGGCAGGAGTCTATATATACAAAGGGGCAAAACATTGCCGAAAAAAGGAGAAACGAACCATGAAAAAACTACTGAAACGCATTCTGCTTGTCGCCCTCCTAACCCTAGCTCTGACGGCTACGGCTTTCGCAGCAGAAAACCTTACCCCGGCTGCGGCCCAGGCCTATTTGGAAGTATTGGATTCTACCATCGGCACCCAGGGCATCTGCCTGGAGGAGTATTCCCTCCGCCAAAGACAGGGCATTGTCTATGTCAATCTACTGGATATGACAGGCGATGGTGCGCCTGAGATGATTTATTCCTATTTTGGGGACCCATATGATGGCGAAACCATCGCCAGCGCTGATTCTGTTGCATGGGAAGAGCACTATGTGAGTATTTATACGTATGACGGTACGGAAGCCACGTTGCTTCGGCGTTTTAATTGTGGCAATGGCACCCAATCCTATAGCTTTTCTGGTACAACTTCCTTGACCATGTTTGAAGACGAAGATGGAAACACTTTATTTTATTGGGAATCGAAGAGTGGCTCTAGCTACAGCGGGGAAATCACTGGATTTTTTGCAGATGCCCCTGCTTTGACCATTGAAACCATGGTGAATACCAGAACAACCTACCAATGCAAGATGTATTGTGTCATCAATGAGGAACTTCAATTCTCTGACCAACTGGATTCTCGCGATGCCAACTATAGCCTGCAAAAAGAGGCGGGACAGCTGGAAATGGACGCTTTGGTTGCAGAGGCTATGGCGTCCTACCACCCAGAAAATGGCCTGGTGATTTACGGCGGTGACGGCCTGTATCCAACGGATGTATCCGCCATCAGCCTGTTGGTGGCCACTGCCAATCAGGAAGCAGAAGCTGCGGAGTTGTTGGCCAGTCTGCCCTATACTGGGGATATATCCCAAGCGTCCATGAGCCGGGCACAGGCCTCTGCTTTTGCCAATGTGTTGACATCTGGAAATGTAAATGGAGATGCGTATACCCACGCCGCTTTTTTTGACGGCGGCAACGGCACGGTTGCCATGTGGGCAGGTGGCTTCATTCAAGCATGGGACGATGTTTATGCCAGCGACATCTGGGTATGGAATGGAACCGATGCAGCATTGCTCAACGTCGACATTCTGGAGAATAAAACCTTGTATCAGGTTGACCAGGAATATGTTCTGGCAGTGGCCATTGAGGAGACAACCAAGCTGTCCCTTTCCTCTTTTGCATATTACAGCTTTGAAAACGGACTTCCTGTAGGGAAGGAAGTAGCCGCCATAGACAGCCCCTTTGGTTCAAACTCGGACTGGGATGACGTTTTGCGCTATGACTTGGTGGACAACGGCTGGGGGCCGAAGCGCCTTGGATATTGGGAGAACACTGTCTTGGTGACACCTGTTTTGCAGGCCATTGCAAAGGCGGATGTGAACTATACCTTGCCAGAAAGTAGCGATTACGGAGAATTATCGGAAATTTTGACCACTTTGGCACAGAAATTAGGTGGTGGAATTGTCAGTGTCTACGACCTGGGAGATGGGGTTTATTATGTTATCATTGATGTTTCCGGTGGCCTAAAAGGGAGCGTGATTTGCGCCTACCAGGAAAATGGTCAAATAAACTACCGCATTGAGGAAACCCACAGTGAGCCGTTGAGCCAGGGTGCACTGGAAGCACTGGCAATCAAAAAAGTTAGCCAGACCAATGTGGAGTTGGACTTTGCCCAGATTAACAAGCTGGAAACCACCGAGGAATTTGCCACCTACATCCAATCCGCTTTGGACAACATGGACGGCCTGACCATCTCCGACAGTTCCAAGAACGAATTGACCACCTTTATGGAAAATGCCATCACATCTGCATCAACTGTTGCCGTTTCTGGCACCAACAATGTGGTGACCTTGAAGCCCAGCGACATTGCAGACAGCCTGGAAAATGCCCAATCTGCCCTGTCTACTTATGAGGGACTTTTGAGCAGTGAAAACATCGAATTGAACAAGGGCATCACCCTGATTATCCGCATCATCGGCAACCAATTAAACGTTGGCGAGCCTATGGAAGTGATTTTGAACGGAGAGCTTGCCGATGCAATTCAGGATGAAATGTTGCAAATTTACCTGGGAAGCTCCAACCATACCATCCAAATCACCGCAGAAAATTTGAAGTTGTTAATCGCAGAATACGGCACCGTATCCGTTCAAATCCAGTGCAATGAGGACGGCACCTACACCGTCAACTTCCTGGATGAGGGTCGCAACATCATCGAAAAAATGGTGGCACCTGTGACCATCTTCCTGCCTTGTGACCACGAATTTTTCACCGTCATGGCGCGCTATGGCTCCGAAGTGGACAACTGGGGCGGACAATTTAGCGACGTGGACAACACCATCAGCTTCTCCTCCTCTTACACGGGCATCTACGAGCTGCTGGACAACAGCCAAACCATCGTCGACATTGGCGACCTGCCCGAAGATACCCAAACCGCCATCCAATTTATGGTGTCCAAAGGCTTCTTCACCGTGGACGAAAACGAGAATTTCCGCCCCGACGAAAACCTGGCTCGCCAAGACGCAACCAAGGCTTTGGTATCCATGTTCTTCACCTTGGATCGCACCTTGACCTGCGATTTTGGCGACGTTTTGGCGGACTCCTACTACTACAGCTACATCGCCTCTGCCGCCGCAGATGGCATCGTTTTGGGCTACGACGACGGCACCTTCCAAGGTGGCAACCCCATGACAACCGAGGAACTTTTAGCCATTGTTTCCCGTACTTTGGTGGAGAAAAAAGGGTATTTCTATCCAGAAAATCCAGATTCCTACCTGTCCACCATCGCTGGCGCAGACCAGACCACCGCCTGGGCACAGGAGTCCATTGCCTTGGCAATCCGTGAC
>JAWXUJ010000040.1:0-8559 GCA_044432765.1 Eubacteriales bacterium
GGTCGCCAATTTGAGGCGGAGCTTCTTCAAAGAATCATGCCAAAAACCGAGGGGGATATTGTAGGATATTTGGCCTCCGGTTGTATCAAGGGCATTGGCAAAAAGACGGCCTTGCGGTTGGTTCAGCAATTTGGCGAAAAAACTTTGGATGTACTGGAAAGTCAACCGGACAAACTGGCATCTATCCCGGGTATTTCTCCCAAAAAAGCCCAGGAGATTTCCAACAGTTTCAAACGTCAAGTAGGTGTTCGCCGGCTTTTGGAATTCTTGGCAGTCCACCATTTATCAGCCGATTTGGCCATGAAATTGTACCGCCTCTTTGGCGATATGGCAGTGGATGCCATTGTTGACGACCCATATTTGCTCACCGAAGAGGAGTTCCATGCCGACTTTGCCCAGGTGGACAAACTGGCGATAGAACTTGGCATCGAAGGGGATGATGAACGGCGTGTTGAGGCGGGCATCCTATTTGAATTGCGCCACAATCTGACCAATGGCCACACCTTTTTGCCCCAAAAAAAGTTACTCATGGCTACGGCAAACCTACTTTCCTTAGAGGACGAAACCGTCCGGGAGGGTGTTTCTAGATTGGATCATCAGGAACGGTTGGTGTTGTCCCAGTTGAAGGCTACGGATATTTGCTACTTACCGGTCTATTATGAAGCAGAGACGTATGTCAGCAAAAAGCTTGTTGCAATGTGCCAGGAGACGGTGGAATACCCGGAAAACCTGTCCGAATTGTTGGAAAAAATTGAAAAGCACAAGTGTATCACTTTTGGTGAGGAGCAGAAAGATGCCATTGTATCTGCGGCGCGTCACCAGGTATTCATTCTCACCGGTGGCCCCGGTACCGGCAAAACCACCACCTTGGATGGCATCTTGGATCTGTTTGAATCCATCGGCCTGGAGTGTTTGTTGGCAGCGCCAACCGGCCGGGCCGCCAAACGGCTCAGTCAGTTGACCGGTCGGGATGCTACCACTATCCACCGGATGTTGGAAGCCCAATTCAGTGCCGACGAAGGCGGTATGGTCTTTGCTCGTAACGAGGAAGAACCGCTGGAAATGGACGCGGTGATTTTGGATGAAGTCTCTATGGTGGACTTGCAGTTGATGCAGGCTGTTTTGCGGGCTTTGCCTCCAGACTGTCGCCTGATTTTGGTGGGCGATCCAGACCAACTCCCTTCCGTTGGGGCAGGGAACCTGTTCTCTGATATCATCCGGAGCAAGCAAATCGTCACATCCCACCTGACTGAAATCTACCGGCAAGCGCGGGAGAGTTTGATCGTTATGAACGCCCACGCCATTAACCAGGGCTTTATGCCGGATTTACGGCAAACAACAAAGGACTTCTTCTTTATGCGACGGCAGAATCCAGAGGCCTTAGTGCAAACCATTTGTGATCTGTGTAGCCACCGCTTGCCGGAAAAAATGGGCATCCCTAGTGGCAACATTCAGGTCTTGTCCCCAACCCGGAAGACCGACACCGGCACCTTTGTATTAAATCAACGTTTGCAACAGGTTTTAAACCCTCAATCCCCGGAAAAGCGAGAGAAAACCTATGGAAAAGTTGTGTTCCGCCAAGGAGACCGGGTGATGCAGGTGAAAAACAATTACGACATTCCCTGGAAGTCCACCGCCAGGGTGGAATCTGGCTACGGTGTGTTCAACGGCGACATGGGCATCATCGAGGAAATCGACCCAGAAACCGAGACCATCCAGGTCATCTTCGACGATGAGCGCCGGGCAGTTTACGGCTTCGATATGCTGTCAGAACTGGAAATGGCCTACGCCATGACCGTCCACAAAAGCCAGGGCAGTGAGTATCCCGCCGTGATTTTGGTTGCGGCACCTGGTTCGCCCTACCTGCTGACCAGAAGCATCCTCTATACCGCCATCACCCGGGCGCGGGATTTGCTCATTATTTTAGGCGACGATCAGGTCATCGCGCGGATGGTCGAAAACAATCTACAGCAACGGCGGTATAGTGGGCTGAAACTCCGATTGGAGAAGGACGGTGCAGACTGTGGCTAAGGTAGCGAAGGCGATTTGGAGTGGGTTTCTCGATATTTTTTACCCCCAAAAGTGCATTCTCTGCGGAAAATTATTGGACAAACAGGAGGAAGACCTTTGCAACGCTTGCCGGCTTCAGTTGCCTCTTCACGATGGAAATTGTCCCAGCGGGATGTTTGTGTCCCAGGTATTCCCACTGTTTTTCTATGAGGACAAAGTGCGTGACTCCCTGTTGCGGTACAAATTCAACGGCGCTCGGTACTACTATCGATACTACGGAACCTTGCTGTCCACCCATATCGGTGCAAAATCCACAGAGGACTACGACGGTGTCACATGGATGCCGGTGAGTAGGCGGCGAAAGTGGAAACGGGGCTACGACCAGGCCTATTTGATTGCTAAGGTTGTGGCAAAACAGCAGAATCTACCCCTGGTTTCCACTTTGAAAAAGATGCGGAACAACCCGGCTCAGTCCTCCACTGGTAGCAGTGAGGCCAGAAAGGCCAATGTTATGGGGGTTTACCTAGTGAAAAAGGGAGCGGACATCGCTGGAAAGCGGTGGCTACTCATTGATGATATTTGGACAACCGGAGCCACAGCCAACGAAGGCGGACGGATGTTGTTGACCGGTGGCGCCAAGGCTGTGGACTGCGGCGTGGTTGCCGCCACCAGAGAAAGGTGATGTTATGTGGAGATTGACCCATGATTTGGGCATTGATTTGGGCACGGCAAACGTGCTGATTTACGAGCGGGGCAGGGGAATCATCCTGCGGGAGCCTGCTGTGGTGGCGGTTGACAAGAATACAGCAAAGGTGCTCCAAGTCGGTCGCGCCGCCAAAAATATGCTGGGCAGAACCCCAGGCAATGTGGTCGCCCTCCATCCATTGAAGGACGGAGTGGTTTCGGACTACCAGATGACAGAAAAAATGTTGACCCAATTTTTCAAAAAGGTCATTCCCTATACCTTGATTAAGCCCAGAGTCATCGTCAGTGTGCCCAGTGGCATCACCGAGGTGGAAGAACGGGCGGTCATCCAAGCGGCTATGGAGGCCGGCGCTCGCCGTGTCTACCTGATGGAAGAGCCTCTGGCCGCCGCGCTGGGCTCATCTCTGGACATCCACGGTTCCGGTGGACACATGGTGGTGGACATCGGTGGTGGTACCACGGACATCGCTGTGATGACCATGGGCGATGTGGCAATCTCTGCATCCACCAAGATTGCAGGTCAGACCTTTGACAAGGAGATTGTGCGCTATCTCCGCCGTCGCTACAACTTAACCATCGGTGACGGGGTGGCAGAGGAACTGAAAATCGCCATCGGCGGACTTTGGGAACGGAACGAGGAATTGACCAGCACAGTCAAAGGCAGAGATGCCAAAACTGGGCTTCCACGGGACGTTACCATCACATCCCAGGAGCTGATTGACGTGCTCAAGCGAGCCATGCGGCCTATTTTGGAGCAGATTGTCAGTGTTTTGGAGCAGACATCCCCAGAATTGGTGGCAGACATCGGCAACCACGGCATCGTCCTCACCGGCGGGGGTGCCCAACTGTGGGGCGTGGACATGATCATCACCCAACGCACCGGCGTGACCTGCACCATCGCCAACGAGCCAGAGACAGCCGTTGTACTGGGGTGTGGGAAGAGTTTGAAAGAACTTTCCAACCTCCACGAAGGCACCATCAACATTGCAAGAAAGCGTTTGCTTAAAGAATAACGTGCAAAAACAACGTGAAATTTCACGTTGTTTTTGTTTTTTCTCCTTGACAATATGTTGATTATACACTATGATATTAAGATAATGCAATAAGACATTAGAGAGAGTCATGCACAAAAGGGGAAAATTATGGAACTGAAAAAGAAGTATGGATTGCCCATGGCAATCTGCATGGTTGTGGGAATCGTCATTGGTTCTGGCGTGTTTTTTAAGGCACAGACCATCCTGCAACAGACAGAGGGCAATATGACATTGGGCGTTTTGGCTTGGATCATCGGCGGCGCCATTATGATGGTATGCGCCTTGACCTTTTCTAAAATGGCGACCAAATACGAGAAAATCAACGGCATCGTAGACTATGCGGAAGCCACTGTGGGCAAGGGCTATGCCTACGTCATGGGGTGGTTTAGTGGCGTGGTTTACTGTCCTGGCCTGTCTGGTGTGTTGGCTTGGTTATGTGCTCGTTACACCTTGACCTTTATGGTGTCGGTCAACCCAGATTTCGGTTTGGCAATCGCTGTCGCTGACGGCGGCACTGTCATTGGGCCAGAGTGCTTGGCACTGACCATGTTCTACCTCTGCGCCGCCTATGCCATGAATGCACTGTCTCCCAAGTTGGCTGGCAAATTCCAAATCTCCACCACGGTTATCAAATTGATTCCACTGGGCTTGATGGCAGTGGTTGGTACCATCTATGGACTGAACAACGGTATGACCGAACAGAATTTCCTGATGACATCCACCGATGTTTTGGCAACGGCTGGCACTGGACATCCTCTGTTTATGGGCGTGGTCGCCACGGCCTTTGCCTATGAGGGTTGGATCATCGCTACCTCCATCAATGCAGAGCTGAAAAATGCCAAGAAAAACCTACCTCTGGCACTTGTGGTTGGTGCCATCATCATCATCGTCATCTATATTGGCTACTTCGTGGGTGTTGCCGGCGGTGCCACCGTTGAACAACTGATGAACGACGGCGCAACTGTGGCTTTCACCAATATTTTTGGGAACGTTTTGGGTAATGTGCTTAACCTGTTTATTGCCATCTCCTGTATGGGCACATTGAATGGCCTGATGTTGGGCTCTTGCCGTGGCCTGTATGCCTTGGCTGCCCGCGGTCAAGGCCCCAGTCCCAAAACCTTTGGGGTGGTGGACCCTGTGACCAACATGCCCACAAACTCCGCTGTGGTGGGCTTGATGCTGTCCTGTCTTTGGGGGTGCTACTTCTACTTTGCAAACCTCAGTGGCGCACCCAGCGATTGGCTGGGCAAGTTTGTCTTTGACAGCTCCGAATTGCCTATTATCACCTTATACGGCCTATACTTGCCCATCTTCATCTGCTACATGAAGAAGAACAAAGATGGCAAAGTGATGGATCGATGGATTTTGCCCATTTTGGCCTGCATCGGCAGTCTGTTTATGATCACTGCCTGCATCATTTCCCACGGCATGGCAAACGTTTATTATCTTATCGTCTTTGCTGTCATCATGATCATCGGCGGTTTGTTCTACAAGGGGAATTCCATTAAGAAGTAAATCAAAAATCGGGACGAGCATGGCTCGTCCCGATTTTTTGCGCTTATCTAGGATAGTGACAGGGGATGTTGTGATTGCGGAAAAATTCCAACCACTGGTCACTGGGTTTTTGGTTGGTGTAAATACAGGAAAACTTGGAAAAGTCCCCGATTTTCACAAAGGAAATTTTGTTGAACTTGGTGTAGTCTACAATGAGGATGGATCGAGAAGCACAGTCCATCATGATTTTTTTGGTGGAGGCATGGAACTCACTGGAGTCTGTGACACCGCTGATAGGATCCACCCCTTTGCAGGAGAGAATGGCCTTGTCCACATGGTACTGGCGGAGCATTTCATGACATTGATGCCCCATAAGAGACAGGGAATCTGGTTTCAGTCGTCCGCCGGTGGAGAAAATCTGGAAACCCTCCACAGAGGAAAGCTCCAACACCACCTCTACAGAGTTGGAAATGATGGTCAAATCCTTTTTTTCCTTTAGGGCCTTGGCTACAAACATACTGGTGGAGCTGTCGTCCAACATAATGTGGTCACCGTCCATAATGGAGTCGGCAATCAGCTGGGCAATGGCGGCTTTAGCATCCACATTGGTTTTGTTGCGGATGGTGTGGGATAGATCGGTTTTGGTGCTGTTGCCCCAGATGGCACCGCCGTAGGTTTTGGTGGCGAAACCCTCTTTTTCCAGCTTGTCCAAATCGCGCCTAATGGTCTCTTCGGTGACACAGTAGTGGGTGGCAAGCTGACTGACCAGTACTCGCTGTTCAACACGTAATTTTTCTAAAATTTCGTTTTTTCGTTCTATGGCTAACATGGTAGCACCTTCCTTAGACGTATTCTACTTCATTATACCAAAATTCTAAAAAAAGGCAATGTTTTTGCTTGTGTTTTTTGCAGTATTTTGTTAAAATATAAATATCGTGTTTTTATAGACCTGTGAGATTGGAGTGATAGCCATGGTTTTTTCCAGCCTGGTATTTTTATATGGGTTTTTGCCCCTCTGTTTTGTACTGTATTTTATCCGCCCATCCATCCGGTATCGCAACTGGGTACTGGTGGTTTTGAGCCTCCTGTTCTACGCCTGGGGCGAGCCCATTTATGTGGTGCTTTTGATGGTTTCTGCTCTGCTCAACTACCTGCTAGGACGAGCCATTGGCAACCGGAAAGAGGACGGAGAAGACACCAATGCTTTGCTTTGGCTTGCGGTGTTCATCAACTTAGGCTTTTTGGGCTTTTTCAAATACACCGGCTTTTTGGTGGAAAACATCAATGTCATCGCCGGACTGAATCTTGCCATTCCAGAAATAACCCTGCCCATCGGCATTTCCTTTTATACCTTCCAAGCATTGTCCTATGTCATTGATGTTCACCGTGGGAAGGTGGGGGTGCAACGCTCCTATCGGGACTTCTTGCTCTATGTGGCGCTGTTCCCCCAACTGATTGCAGGACCCATCGTCCGCTACAGCGAAATCGAACCACAGCTACAAGGCCGAACCTCCACTCCAAAGGACATCTTCACCGGGCTGACTCGGTTCCTGGTGGGTCTGGGGAAAAAGGTGCTCATTGCCAACTATGCCGGTAGCGTGTCCGCTCAAATTTTGGACGGTAACCTTGCAAATGTCTCCACTTTGGGCATTTGGTTTGGGCTGATTATGTTCAGTTTTATGATTTATTTTGACTTTTCTGGTTATTCCGATATGGCAATCGGCCTGGGGCGGATGTTTGGATTCCGCTATTCGGAGAATTTCAACTATCCATACATCGCCAATTCTATCACCGAATTTTGGCGGCGGTGGCATATCTCCCTCAGCAGTTTTTTCCGGGATTACGTCTACATTCCTCTGGGCGGCAACAGGAAACATCAACTGCTGAATCTACTGGTGGTCTGGGGGCTGACTGGTATGTGGCACGGCGCCAGTTGGAACTTCATCCTTTGGGGGCTGTACTTCTTCATTCTGCTCTATGTGGAGAAAAAGTCCATGAAGGTGTTGAAAAAAATGCCAAAAATCCTCCGCCATATGGTCACTCTGTTCTGGGTGGTGATTGGCTGGGCTTTGTTCTACTGCACCGATTTCTCCCGCCTGGCACAAACCTTTGGAGTTATGTTCGGTACCTACGGAGCTGGTTTTACCGACAGTGCCATGTGGGTCACCATTTTCAACAATCTTCCTTTGCTGATACTCTGCATCATCGGCTGTACTCCGCTGCCCCTTCTGTGCGGTGTGGTCATCGCCAATTTGTTCGGCACTTATCGAAAAAATGCCACACCCAAATGGGCATACATCGCCTTGACATTCCTGTTCCAGTTGGGAATTTTGGCAATCTGCACCATCTCTTTGGTGGGTTCCAGCTATAATCCCTTCCTCTATTTCCGCTTTTAAGGAGGCCTGATTCATGCACAAGTTATATATTGCGTTCTTGTCGGTGATTCTGGCCATTTTGGTGGGATTTGCCCTGATTTCTGCCGTGGACACCAACCCCACCGTCTCCATGGTGGAAAATCGCGCACTGTCCTCTGCGCCAGAGTTCACAGTGAAAACACTGCTAAACGGCTCCTATATGCAAGAATTTGAAACATTCTATACGGATACCTTCCCATTCCGTGAAAATCTCCTGGGATTGAACAAGGCACTCAATGGATTCTACCACTACTCCGGAGGGGGTGAAGAGGAAATCCTGATCATTCAAGGCTCTGCCGGCGCAGCCCAGGGTGGGGAATCTCTGGCTACCGTAGAGGCCGCCTTGAGTGGCACCGTGGAAACGCCCGCGCCGGTGACAGCAACATCCCAAGATGAATCGGTTGAAATAGAAGTATCCACGAATGGGGATGACGACCTGAATCCAGTACAGGAACCATCGGAAGCGTCTGTGGAAGCTGGCGCAGAAGAATCTGCCCCTGCACCAGAGGAAATGCCCTATTTGGAATCTCCAGAGGAAAATCTGGCAGAGACACTGGGCAACGTGCTTCTGGTGGGTGACCGCGCCATGGACATCCCCAATGCCACGGAATCGGTCATGGACAACTATATTGCAG
Organism: Eubacteriales bacterium; assembly: GCA_044432765.1. Classification (GTDB taxonomy): domain Bacteria; phylum Bacillota; class Clostridia; order Oscillospirales; family Oscillospiraceae; genus Avoscillospira_A. The sequence goes on from JAWXUJ010000040.1 coordinate 8,293, forward strand.
CGGTCAACGGCTTGGCAACTGCCATGGGGGAGGATGTCCGCACCATCTCCCTGGTCACGCCCAACTCTGGCGAATTCTACTCCCCAGATTCCTTCCACACTGGTAGCCACTCCCAAAGCGCCCTCATCGACTACGTTTATGCTGGCCTGGACGAGGACATTGTCACCGTGGATGCCTATTCCGCCCTCCGCGCCCAGACGGATGAGTACATCTACTTCCGCACCGACCACCACTGGACGACCGTGGGAGCCTACTACGCCTACCGCG
>JAWXUJ010000041.1:0-8554 GCA_044432765.1 Eubacteriales bacterium
TGTCGACCATTATCGGCATCACCGGGGGGACTGGTGGGGGGAAAACCACCTTGCTTCGGCAAATTGAATCCCTGGGTGGGGTGGTCATCGACTGTGATGCCCTGTACCACGATTTGTTGGAAAACGACCCGAAATTGACGGAAAATCTGGTCAATCGATTTGGAAATATTTTGACAAATGGAAAAATTGACCGAAAAAAATTGGGCAACGTGGTCTTTTCTGACCCCATTGCCCTACAGGATTTGAACCGGATTGCCCACAACTTCGTCCATACCGCCGTCCTCCAAATTTTGGAGGAAAACCACTCAATTTTAGCCATCGATGCCATCGCCCTCCATGAAAGTGGATTGGGAAAATTGTGCCACACCACCATCTGCGTGGTAGCACCGAAAAAAGAGCGTATCAAACGGCTGATGTTGCGGGAAAATATCACCGAGGACTACGCTGAAAAACGCATTTCTGCACAAAAAACTGACAATGAATTTATGGAAATGTGCCAATACACCTTGATCAATGACGCTTCCGTGGCGAATTTTCAAGAAAAATGCACCAACCTATTAGGTGAAATTTTCCCCAATGGCTCTCCCTCTGGGAGAGCGGGCAGCGAAGCCGACTGAGAGGGTCGCCCTCTCCGCCCTCTGAGGAGGGCACCTCTCCCAGAGGGAGAGGCAAGAATTCACTATATAAATGGAGGATTTATCATGCCAGAAATGAACTGGGAGCAAGTCAAGGAGACGTTGCTCTTTAACCCGCCCAACGGTTACGACCGTATTTCCGACACCGACAAGGCTGAACTGGACGTCTATTGTGACCAGTACATCCAATTTGTGGACAAGGCCAAAACCGAACGCATCGCCGTTAAATTAACGGTAGAAGCCGCCAAAAAGGCCGGCTTTGTGGAGTTTAACCCAGAAATGAAGTTGGCTTCCGGAACAAAAGTCTATCACATCAATCGACAAAAAGCCGTCTTCTTCGCCGTCATCGGCGAAAAATCACTGGACTGCGGTGCTCGCATCGCCGCCTCCCACATCGACTCCCCCCGCCTGGATTTGAAGCCAAACCCCCTCTACGAAGAGGGTGAATTGGCACTTCTGAAAACCCACTACTTCGGCGGGATTAAAAAGTACCAATGGACTGCCATCCCCCTGGCCATTCACGGTGTTTTGGCACTCACCGATGGCAGCGTTTTGAACGTGGAAATCGGAGAAAACCCTGGAGATCCCGTCTTCTGCGTCACCGATTTGCTTCCCCATTTGGGCGCAGAACAGATGAAAAAATCCCTTGCCGCCGGCATTTCTGGGGAAAACCTCAACATTTTGTTCGGTAGCCAGCCGGTCAAGGAAGTCACCGGCACCGACCGGGTGAAACTGGGTGTCATGATGCTCCTCCACGAAAAATACGGCATCATCGAAGAGGACTTCCTCTCCGCCGAACTGTCCTTGGTGCCTGCATTCCCCGCCCGGGAAGTGGGTTTGGATCGCTCCATGATTGGTGCTTACGGTCATGACGATCGGGTTTGCGCCTACGCAACATTGTACCCCATGCTCCACATGACCGAAGCTCCCGCCCACACAGCCGTGTGCATCCTGGCGGACAAGGAAGAAATTGGCTCTGAAGGCGTCACCGGGATGCAATCCCAGGCCTTTGACACCTTTATGGACGACCTGTGCAACTGCCAAGGCGCCTCCCTGCGGAAGTGCTTTGCCAATTCCGTCTGCCTGTCTGCCGACGTGGCGGCGGCATTTGACCCCACCTATTCTGAAGTTTTTGAGAAACGGAATAGTGCCAGATTGAACCACGGCGTTGCAATCTGCAAATACACCGGCGCGCGGGGTAAGTCCGGCGCATCCGATGCCAGCGGGGAAGTCATGGCCCGGTTCCGCAGAGCCTTCTCCCGCGGCGAGGTGGACTGGCAAGTCACCGAATTGGGCAAAGTCGATGCCGGCGGCGGCGGTACCGTGGCCAAATACATGGCCAACCGGAACATCGACACATTGGATGCCGGTGTAGCCGTCCTGTCCATGCACGCACCCTACGAAATCGTGTCCAAACTGGACTGCTTCATGACCATGAAGGCCAGCCGAGTCTTCTACAGTATGGACTAAAACACAAAAAATGCCACCCGGTTGGGTGGCATTTTTGCACAAATTTTAGACGTGCAACAGTTCAGACTCTGCATCGTAAACATTCTTAAATGTTCCGATATTTCCCACATTTGGCACATATTCCTCAATGTATGTCAGCATTTCATCCACATCTTCAAACACGCCGTAAAGGGATTTGCAGGAGGTTTTCATGAATTGCTGTTCCATGGCCTCGTCCATCATGGCAAGGAGGGTGTTGTAGTACCGACCAGTGTTCAGGATGGCGATGGGCTTGGCGTGACGACCCAGTTGCTTCAGGGTCAGGACCTCAAAAAACTCTTCAAAGGTGCCGATGCCACCGGGAGACATGACGAAAGCGTCGCCGTTGTCCTCCATAATTTGTTTCCGCTCCCGCATGGTTTCCGTGCGAATCAGTTGGGTGCAGTGTTCAAACAGCATCCCGTCTACGTTGAAAAAGGTGGGGACAACGCCGATGGATTCGCCACCGCCAGCGTGTACGCCCCGGGCGACTGCGCCCATGAGGCCGTTGCCACCTGCGCCAAAAACCAGGCTGTGACCGCGGGCAACCATGGCTCTGCCCAGTTTTTCGCCCTCTTCAATAAAATGAGCATCCAATTTGTGGGAGGATGCACCATATACGCAAATTTTCATAAAAATCACTCCTTATCGGTTATTATATGAGAAAAATGTTTGGAAAATGCCTCTTTTTGGAAAGTATCCAAGTCGGCACAATAGGCCGAATAGGCAGTCAAAAGCGCGGTTCCAAAGTCTGTGACCCTTGCGCCACCGCCGTTTTTCCCGCCAGTTGTGTAGTCCAGCAACTTCTCGCCCAAGTGCTCTTCGCAGGTTTTCACCAACGTCCAAGCCTTGGAATAGGCCATGCCCATGGAGGCTGCCGCCTTGCGGAGGGAATGGAACTCCTCCACCTTTTGGAGCAGTTCTGCGATGCCGGGGCCAAAGCATTTGCTCGCAGTAAACAGTCGAGCCGTGATGACGGCATGTAAATTTTTATCCATATAAACAGTGTACCACGAACAGGAGTTTTCGTCAACACCCTTGACCTTTTGTTCATGGAATGTTATTCTAGTAGGAGAATAACGAAGTAATATTGGAGGTTGCGTATGGTGGTTTTTATTCGGGGGGCTGGGGACATCGCCAGCGGCATCGCCCTGCGACTGTTTCGGGCGGGTTTTCAGGTGATCATGGCGGACATCGCCAAGCCAACGGCAATCCGGCGGACGGTCTGTTTCTCTCAAGCCATGGTGTACGGCACCACAGAGGTAGAGGGTGTCAAGGCTATTTTCGCAAAAACTTGTGAGGATGCGGTGAAGATTTCAGGAGAAAATTCCATCGCCGTAATCTGTGACAAAACTGGTGAAATGATTGGGGAAATTCGACCCAATGTGGTAGTTGATGGGATTTTGGCTAAAAAAAATCTGGGAACAACCATGGATATGGCGCCCATCGTCATCGGAATTGGCCCTGGTTTTACGGCGGGAGTGGACTGCCACTGCGCCGTGGAAACCATGCGAGGCCACACCTTGGGACGGACGATTTACCAGGGCAGTCCACTGCCCAACACAGGAATTCCCGGTCTGATTGGAGGCTTCGCCGGTGAGCGTGTGCTTCGTGCTCCTGCTGACGGAATCTTTCATCAAATTTTGGAAATCGGCGCGCAAGTCGCCATGGGTGACGTAGCCGGCATGGTGGGGGACGCACCCATGGTTTGCACCTTGGATGGCACCCTGCGGGGCATTTTGCCGGAGGGCACCGCCGTCCACAAGGGCATGAAAGCCGGGGACATCGACCCCCGTTGCAAGCCGGAGCACTGCCACACCGCCAGCGACAAAGCACTGGCTGTGGGTGGTGGAGTGCTGGAAGGGATTTTGCATTTTATGGAGGGGAAATCATGGAAAATACCGTAAAAATGACCAAATTAGCCAACTGTGCCGGGTGTGGTGCCAAGGTTGGCGCAGGCACTTTGGCGCAGCTTTTAGAGGGGTTTCAGACCCATCACGACCCTAAACTATTGGTAGGATTTGACAAATCTGACGATGCCTCTGTCTACCAAGTTAGCCCCGATTTGTGCATCATCCAGACTGTGGACTTCTTCCCGCCAATCGCTGACGACCCCTATTTGTACGGTCAAATCGCCGCCGCAAATGCCCTTTCCGACATCTACGCCATGGGTGCGGAGCCAAAATTGGCACTGAATTTACTGTGCGTTCCCGAAAAAATGCCTCAATCCGCAATCGGCGACCTGCTTCGCGGGGGCTATGACAAGGCCTACGAGGCCGGAGCCATCATCACCGGCGGTCACAGCATCTTTTCCGAGGAACCAAAATATGGTCTGTCGGTCACTGGATTTGCCCATCCCAACAAATTTTTGAAAAACCACGGTGCTCACCCAGGTGATGTGTTGATTCTCACCAAACCCCTGGGCATTGGCACCTTGACCACTGGTGCAAAAGCTGAACTTTGCAGCGAGAAAACCATGGATTTTGCCTATGGTTTAATGGCTACTCTTAATAAAAATGCAAGAGATGCTATGATGGAATTTGCAGTCCACAGCTGTACCGATGTCACCGGCTTCGGCTTATTGGGACACCTGTTGGAGATGATGCAAGGTGGCAACACCAAGGCAAACTTGCAACTTTCAGAGTTTGATTTTATCCCAGAAGCTGTGGAATTGGCGAAAATGGGGATTTTACCGGCAGGAATGTACCGCAATCGGAAATTTGCCGGGGACCACGTGGAGTTCGGAGCCGTGGACTTGGTGCACCAAGATTTGCTCTTTGATCCCCAGACTTCAGGAGGACTTTTGATGGCGGTCGCGCCGGAGGATGCACCAAAATTGATGGCGAAATTGAAAACCACCGTCCCCAGTGCACAGCGCATCGGAACGGTGGAGGAATACCACGGCGGTGGTTATATTCAGTTGACATAATCTATTTGTCCGCAGATTTTTCGGACAGCATCCACGGCTTGTAAAATTTCTTCTTCTGTGTTGAACAGGCCGAAAGAGAAGCGGACAGAGCCGGCGGGGAAGGTTCCCAAGGTTTGGTGTGCCCAGGGGGCGCAGTGGAGGCCACACCGGGTCAAAATGCCGAATTCCTGATCCAAACGGTCTGCAACTTCGCCGTTGTCTTGGTCTAAAAAGTTGAGAGACACTACAGAAATATGTGGTTTTTCAAAGTTTCCAAGGATTTGAAGGTGTGAAATTTTTTCTACGTTTTCCACAAAGAGACTGGTCAAAGCATGGTGATGGGCTTGGATGGATTCCAGACCTATTTCTCCGAGAAAATCCAGAGCCGCGTCCAAACCGTAGAGGCCGGGCAGGTTTGGGGTGCCTGGCTCAAATTTGTCGGGCATATAGTCCGGCATCTCCAAACTGTGGGAAATGCTACCAGTTCCGCCGAAAACGGCGGGATTTATGGCTTTAGCAAGGTCTTTTTCCAACAAAAGAACCCCAATTCCCGGTGCAGACAGCAATCCCTTGTGGGTGGGGACGGAGAGGGCGGAAATGTGATATTTTTTCATGTCGATGGGGCAATGCCCTGCCGTTTGGGCACCGTCTACCAGGAGGAAAATGCCTCGTTTTTTGCAGATTTTGCCTAGAGATTCCAAGTCCTGAATAGCACCGGATACGTTGGAGCCGTGGTTCACAATCATGGCTTTGGTGTTGGGTTGGATACATGATTCCATCAGTTTTAAGTTGACATAACCATATTCATCACAGGGCATTTTTGTATAGGTAACACCTTGTTTCTCTAGTTGATGAAGAGGACGCGCCACGGCATTATGTTCCATAGAAGTGGTCAAAATACGGTCACCTGGGCTTAATAGACCAAAAAGCAGTTGATTTAGTCCGGCAGTGTGACCCGAGGTCAAGATAACATGGTCGGCGTGTGGAAAGTTGAATAGTTGACATAACTTTTCTCGAACACCTAGCACCACCATGGCGACATCCTGACTTTTCTCGTAGGAACTGCGGTTTACAGATGCGCCTACATTTAAAATATAGTGAGCCATGGCCTCTGCCACCCCCGGCGCTTTGGGGAATGCTGTTGCGCCGTTGTCAAAGTAGATTTGGTTCATTTCATCACCTCCTCACCATCCTATCATAAAAATCGCCCCTTGACAAGTGGCGGGATAAGGGTTATTCTTAAATGAGAATAGCGAGGAGGAATAATATGAAAAAATTGAATTGGAAAATGCTTGGGGCAGGCGGTTTTATCGGCCTGGTCGCCATTATTTTGACGGCCTTTGGCAATCCTGCCAACATGGGCTTTTGCATCGCCTGCTTTTTGAGGGATATTTCGGGGGCGCTTAGTTTACATAATGCCGCTGTCGTTCAGTACATCCGACCAGAGATTATCGGCCTGATTTTGGGCGCATTTATCGTGTCACTCATCACAAAAGAGTTCCGTCCCAAGGCCGGCTCCGCACCTGCCATCCGGTTTTTCCTGGGTGCCATGGTCATGATCGGCGCGCTGGCATTTTTGGGATGCCCTGCCCGGCTGATTTTGCGTCTGGCCGGTGGCGATTACACCGCAATCGCCGGCCTTTTGGGCTATGTGGGTGGCATCGCCGTGGGCGTGTTCGCCTTGAACAAAGGCTTCACCCTGGGTCGCGCCTACGACACGAAAAAAGCTGAGGGCTACGTCATGCCCGCCTTCGCCGTGGCGCTTTTGGTGCTTCTGTGCTTCGCACCGGCCTTCATCATCTTCTCCGTCTCCGGCCCTGGCAGTCTCCACGCACCCATCGCCCTGGCTTTGGGCGGTGGTTTGGCAGTGGGCGTGGTCATGCAACGGAGCCGTTTTTGCACCGTTGGCGGTGTCCGCGACATTATGGTTTTCAAGGATTTCAACCTGTTTTACGGCCTAATTGGCTTCTTTTTGGTGGCTTTGGTTGGGAATTTGGTGCTTAACAACTTTAATCCCACCCTGGAAGTGCAACCGATTGCCCACAAGGATTACCTTTGGAGCTTCCTGGGCATGGCCTTGGTGGGCTGGGGGAGCGTGCTCTTGGGAGGCTGCCCTATGCGCCAACTAATCTTGGCAGGTTCTGGCAACGGCGATTCCGCCGTCACCGTTTTGGGCATGATTGTTGGCGCGGCCTTCGCCCACAACTGGGGCTTGGCAGGCGGGGCAGACAGCCTGGTTGACGGCGTATACACCGCCGGTGGCGTGTCCACCAACGGCGAAATCGCCATCGTTATCTGCCTGGTTTTGACTGGAATTATCACGGTTTACAACATTCAAAGGGGGAAAAAGCAATGATTGATGCAAGAGGTTTGGCCTGTCCGCAGCCTGTGATTTTGGTGAAAAAAGCGGTGGAAAAGGACCGTCCCGCCCGGGTGGAAGTCTGGGCAGATGACCCCTGCGCCGCGGAAAATATCCATCGTTTTGCCTATCATGCCGGCTACGATTTTGCCTTGGAGCAGAAGGACGACCACGATGAAATCGTCTTGGAGTTGAAAAAATGAACCAATATGTGGCAACTTTTCACACCCATTTTTCCGCCATGCAGTCCTGTCGGGAACTGAAAAAAGTGGGGGTATCGGCGCGGATGGCGCCAGTCCCACGGCAACTCAGTTCCAGCTGCGGCACCTGTGTGCGATACAGCGGAGATGACCCGAAAAAATCCTTATTACATGAGGACTTAGAGGAAATATACGTGGTTTTACATGAAAATTATCAAAAAATCCAGAGTCTTTGACTCTGGATTTTTTTTCGTTATTTTGTGGTACCCAGGTCTTCAATGAGCAGTTCCAAGTCCACCAGCAGGTCTTTTGCCAAGGAGAAATTGTCATTTAGGAGGGCTTGTTCGATGCGCAATTCCAGGGATTTTTTGGCCTGTTCGTTGAGCAGGTAGTCTTTGTCGAAGTGGTCGGCGTAGATCATTTTGCGGAATTTCCGCATCCGGATTTTGCGGACGGTTTTGTTCTCGATGAGGAGGACGTAGTCCATGCAGTTGACGATGGAGTAGAAGTCGTGGGAAATCATCAAAATCCCGCCGTTGTAGTTTTGCAGGGCGGTTTCCAGGGCAACTTGGGCGTAGGTGTCCAGGTGGCTGACGGGCTCGTCCAAAATCAGTAGGTTGGAGTTGGAGCGACAGATTTTTGCCAGACCCAGAATGTTTTTCTCGCCGCCAGACAGGGTGGCGATTTTTGCTTTCATTTTCTCCAAAGGGAAGCAAAAAGTTGCCAAATAGTCGGAAATTTCGTCGTATGTCTTGAAACCGATGTCGAAAAATGTGTCGTAGATGGTGTCGTCTGCGCCCATGAGGTCCCCTTGATCCTGGGAGAGGTAGGCCATGTTGACCGACTCGGACAGTTGGATGGATGGGTCTTTCCGGTCGCGGATGGCGCGGAGCAGGGTGGTTTTGCCGGCTCCGTTTTTTCCGATAATTGCAACTTTATCCGTGGATTTTAGCTGAAAATTCAC
>JAWXUJ010000042.1:0-8538 GCA_044432765.1 Eubacteriales bacterium
TTTCAGCACGCTCCTTTCCTTAGCCTCTTGCAGATTGCTTTTGTGGGTTGATTCTGCCGGAAGTAGCGGAAGCCATATCCTTGACCTTGATGGTCTTGGCAGTGGTGCGAATGGAAACCAAGCCGCCTTTGGGGCCAGGAATTGCACCCTTGATCACGATGAGACCCAGTTCTTCATCAACTTGAACGACGTCCAGGTTCATGACGGTGACTTGATCCACACCCATGTGACCAGCACCAATCTTACCCTTAAAGATACGGGAAGGAGTGGAGCAGGAGCCCATAGAACCAGCATGACGGTGAACAGGGCCACCACCGTGGGTCATTGGGGTACGTTGTGCATTGTAGCGCTTGACAACGCCTTGAAAACCGTGACCTTTGGTGATGCCAGTGACATCCACGTGGTCGCCGGGTGCGAAGGTATTTGCGGTGATCACGTCGCCCACGTTCATGGACTCGGCATCAGCTAGCTTGAATTCCTTCAGGTGTCTCATGAAACCAACTTCAGCTTTCTTGAAGTGACCGGCTTCTGGACGGGACAGTTTGGACTCTTTGACTTCGTCATAGCCCAGTTGGACTGCAACATAGCCGTCTTTTTCCATGGTCTTCTTTTGAGCGACCACGCAAGGACCAGCAGCGATAACAGTTACTGGCACGACTTTGCCGCTTTCATCGAACAGTTGAGTCATGCCGACTTTTTTGCCGATGATTGCTTTTTGCATTTGCATTGTGTGTTTCCTCCTATATTAGGTTATTGGTTGAGAGACTTACATATATAATGTATTGGTCTGGCAACTTGACCCGTTCACCCATTTTGGTGAACCGTGGTGGGCAGCCGTTTGAATGAATAGTGAAGAGTGAATGGTGAATCATGAAGAGTAACTTTTCATCCACCGCCACTTCCCTATCACGTTCTTACAGCTTTATCTCAATCTCAACGCCAGCGGGAAGGTCCAGGCTCATGAGAGCTTCGACAGTCTTTTGGTTGGGGTTGAGGATATCGATCAAACGCTTGTGGGTTCTACGCTCGAATTGCTCACGGGAATCTTTGTACTTGTGAACAGCACGAAGAATGGTGACCACTTCTTTTTTGGTAGGCAGGGGGATGGGACCAGAGACAGTTGCGCCGTTGCGCTTTGCAGTTTCCACGATCTTTTCAGAGCTGGAATCGATGAGTTGATGATCGTAAGCCTTGAGGCGAATTCTGATCATTTCTTGGTTTGCCATGTTTGTTTCCTCCTTGAAACGTACTCATAATGATGGGTACGGTGAGAATCTTTACCGCTAAGCCGTGTGTATCATTCCCATTGCATGAAAATAGCCGACGCAAGTCGGCCTATTCCATGATGTGGCGATATACGCAAATCGCCCAACACAGATTCTCAGCCGCCCGATGACCGGACATACTCCACGGAAGTTACCGTCTAAGACGCAATCTCCCGTTTCATCGCATACTACGTGCTTCGTTTGAACCACGTTCGTTTGAACCACGCTTGTTTAGTATACAACACCATCCCCTGTTTGTCAAGCCTTTTCAGCAAGTTTTTTAAAAAAATTTCGAGCCACGTGTGTCATACTAGAGAAAAGAAAACAAAGACTAGAAACTAGCGCATTTGCACCAGTCTCCAGTCTCTAATCTCTAGTCTCTAGTCTCTAGTCTCTAGTCTCTAGTCTCTAGTAGGAAACCCCTTGCCACATCATGGCCTCTGCGACCTTGAGGAAACCTGCGATGTTGGCGCCGTCTACCAGTCTTCCACTCCGTAGTTTTTGGATGCTTCATAGGCACTTTTAAAGATTTTACCCATAATTTCCTGCAATTTAGCATCGACTTCTTCGAATGTCCAATTATAACGCATGGAGTTTTGGCTCATTTCCAGGCCACTGGTGGCAACGCCACCGGCATTGGCAGCCTTTCCCGGACCAAAGAGCACCTTGTTTTTGTGAAACACAACCACAGCTTCCGGGATGCAGGGCATATTGGCACCTTCTGCTACTGCGATGACACCATTGCCCACCAAAATCTCGGCGGCAGTGGCATCCAATTCATTTTGTGTGGCGCAAGGCAAGGCCACGTCGCACTTGATGCTCCAGATACAGCGACAACCATCGTGATACTCAGCACCCTGGACGCGGTTGACGTATTCTTCGATTCTGACTCGCTCAACCTCTTTCAGTTGCTTCACGACGGACAAATCCACACCGTTTGGATCATAGATGTAACCGCTGGAATCACTCATAGCCACAACCTTACCACCCAGCTGGATTGCTTTTTCGTGGGCATAGATTGCCACGTTACCAGAATCAGAAATCACCACAGTCTTTCCTTCGAATGACTCTCCTTTCATAGCGGACAACATCTCTTGGGTGAAATAGCAAAGACCGTAGCCAGTGGCCTCTGTACGAACCAGAGAACCGCCATAAGTCAAACCCTTGCCCTTTAGGACACCAGTGAACTCATTGCGAAGACGCTTGTATTGACCGAACAAAAAACCAATTTCGCGAGCGCCTACACCGATGTCGCCAGCAGGCACATCAGTGTCTGAGCCGATGTGCTTTGACAGTTCTATCATAAAGCTCTGGCAGAATCGCATGATTTCACCATCGGATTTCCCCTTGGGGTCAAAGTCAGAGCCGCCTTTAATTCACTTTGTTTTTTAGAGATAGTTTGGTAATTATAAACCATAATAGCTCGCTTTACAAAAAAAATCTAAAATCAGTCACACTTTGAAGCCTTCCACAATTCAGGCTCTATCATTTTGTGAGTATCGATAAAAAAAGAGCGATTTTTTGCAAATCGCTCTTTTCTCGGATTCAATTTAGTAGGCAACGCCCCAGTAGATCATAGTTTTGGCTGGTTTGCCACAGATAGGGCAAACGTCGCCTAAGTTCTCTTGGTCGAAAGGCATGCAACGGGAGGACATCCCGGCTTCTTCCTTCATTTTCAGCTCACATTCCAAATCGCCGCACCACATGGTTTTGATGAAGCCTCCTTTTTCCTCTTGGATGGTCTTGGCCTCTTCCAAGCTATAGGCTGGGAAGGTGTGACTGTCCAAGTTGGCTTTGGCCTTGTCGTGCATTCCTTGGTGAACCGCTTCAAGCAGATCGCAGGCGGATTGTGCCAGGTTCTCAAAGGAAACCACAGTTTTTTCTCGGTTGTCGCGACGAACCAGGACGCATTGGCCGTTTTCGATGTCCTTGGGGCCAACTTCCAAACGGAGTGGCACGCCCTTCATCTCGTACTCAGCAAACTTCCACCCGGGGCTTTGGTCGCCTTCATCGATTTTCACGCGGAAGCCAGCAGTTTTCAGTTGGTCAACCATTTCACGAGCCTTTTCCTTGACCCCAGCCTTGTGGGAGGCGATGGGAATGACCACCACTTGAACTGGTGCGATTTTGGGAGGCAACACCAAGCCATTGTTGTCGCCATGGGTCATAATAATACCACCGATGATGCGGGTGGACATGCCCCAAGAGGTCTGGTGTGGGAATTGCAATTTGTTATCCTTGCCAGTGAAGGAGATGTCGAAGGCCTTGGCAAAGCCATCACCAAAGTAGTGAGAAGTACCGGATTGGAGTGCCTTCCGATCGTGCATCATGCACTCGATGGTGTAGGTGTCTTCTGCGCCGGAGAATTTTTCCTTGTCGGTTTTCACACCGCGGACAACGGGCATCGCCAAATATTCTTCGCAGAATTTAGCGTAGACTTCCAGTTGTTGCTTGGTTTCAGCAACGGCTTCTTCAGCAGTTGCGTGCATGGTGTGACCCTCTTGCCACAGGAATTCTCTGTGACGTAGGAAGGGGCGAGAGCTTTTTTCCCAACGGAGGACAGAGCACCATTGGTTGTACAGCATAGGCAAATCTCTCCAGGAGTGAATCACATCTTTAAAATGGTCGCAGAACAAAGTTTCAGAGGTAGGGCGGATACAGAGCCGTTCCTCCAACTTTTCACAACCACCCATGGTGACCCAGGCACACTCGGGGGCAAAGCCCTCCACGTGGTCTTTTTCCTTTTGCAAGAGGCTTTCAGGAATCAGCATGGGCATATAGACATTTTCGTGACCGTCAGCCTTGAACATGGCGTCCAAGTTGGCTTGGATGTTCTCCCAGATGGCGTAGCCATAAGGACGGTAGATGAACACGCCTTTGACACCGGAGTAGTCAATCAGCTGGGCTTTTTTGCACACGTCGGTGTACCATTGTGCGAAGTCCACTTCCATATCTGTAATCTGTTCTACTTTTTTATCTTTTGCCATAATTATCGTCCTTCCGCGCCCAAATTTCTCTATTTAGGCAACAATGTCAATTTACAACTATTATATCACATTTGTCAATCCCCTGCATAGGATAAATTACTCATAAATTTGCCCGTCACCTATAAAATATACCCAATCACTAGGAGGTACCTTATGACCCAACTGACCATCAACCTTGACGATACAACCGCTCAATTTTACGAAAACGTGTCCATTTCCGCTGGTTTGCCCCTGGAGCAAGTCCTGTCCGATGCCCTGTTCAAACTAGCCGGTGAACTCTCCTTGGCCGCCATCCATAAAAATTTGTAAGGATAGACAAAAGTTTTTGTAAATCCATTGCATTTTCATTTTTTTATGGTATGATTGAATTAACGAAACACAACTCCTAATTTTTAACCGCCCCGTCCATGGCATAGTTTAGAACGGTGCGGGTCGTCGGGGACGCCGACCCATACATTCCGAACCGCTCCGCGAATTCCAAACCGCTCCGCGAACTCCTAACTCAATATATAATGTAAGGAATGATACATATGAAGTCTATTCAGGATATTTACAAAATCGGCAAAGGCCCCTCTAGCTCTCATACCATCGGTCCAGAGCGAGCCGCCAAGTTATTCAAAGAAAAATACCCGGAAGCCGACCGGTACAAGGTCGTCCTCTTTGGCTCCATGTCCAAAACCGGCAAGGGACACGGCACCGACCGGGTGCTCCACGAAGTCCTCTCCCCTACCCCCACGGAGGTGGTTTTCTCTGTAGAGGAAACCGGCTTCACCCACCCCAACACTTTGGACTTCTACGCCTACTACGGCGAAAAGGAATCCCCCGTCCTCCGGGTGGAGAGCATCGGCGGTGGTGACCTATCCATCGCCGGCATGGCAAGCTACGAACCACCAGAGGTCTACCCTGAAAACTCCTTTGCCGAAATCCAAGAATACTGCCGTTTCCGGGACATCACCCTTTGGGAGTATGTTGAAATCCACGAAGGAGTGGAAATCTGGGATTTCTTAGAGGAAATCTGGCGAACCATGATGAACGCCATCGATGAAGGTCTCGCCGCCGAAGGCATTCTCCCCGGCGGGCTGAACGTCAAGCGGAAGGCCAAAAAACTGTACGAAAAGATCATTCCCAACGAGGTCATGCAGGTGCGAGAATGTCGCATCACCAGTGCTTATGCCTTTGCCGTCAGCGAACAAAATGCCGACTGCGGTACCATCGTCACCGCCCCCACCTGTGGTGCCTGCGGTGTCCTGCCCGCCAGTATCCGCTATCTCATGGAACGGCGGAAGGTTTCCCACGAAAAAGTGCTCCACGCATTGGCTGTGGCTGGAATTTTCGGAAGCCTTATCAAACGGAACGCCTCCATCTCCGGGGCAGAAGCAGGATGTCAGGCTGAAATCGGCTCTGCCTGCTCCATGACCGCCGCCGCCCTGTGTACCATGTGCGACCTGGGCTTTGACAACATCGCATACGCTGCTGAAATCGCTTTGGAGCACCACTTAGGCCTAACCTGTGACCCCATTTGCGGACTGGTCCAAATCCCTTGCATCGAACGGAACGCAGTTGCCGCCATGCGGGCATTCAATGCCATGAATCTGTCCTTCTTCCTGTCTGGTAGCCAACGGATCACCTTCGACATGGTGGTCAAAACCATGTACGAAACCGGCATCAACATGAAAGAATCCTATCGCGAAACCTCCGAAGGCGGCCTTGCAAAACTTTATAACAGAAAATTGCGGTAATGCTTGCCTTTTTCCCGACTATATATTATAATGTATAGTTGAAGAAACGTGAAAGGACTATCACATATGAAATTAGGTATCGTTGGTTTGCCAAACGTTGGCAAATCCACCCTCTTTAACGCAATCACCAATGCTGGCGCAGAAGCCGCCAACTATCCATTCTGCACCATCGACCCCAACGTGGGCATGGTCACCGTCCCCGATTCCCGTCTGGAGTGGCTCCGGGACTTCTACAAACCTAAGAAGTTCACCCCCGCAGTCATCGAGTTCGTGGACATCGCCGGCCTGGTCAAAGGCGCATCCAAAGGCGAAGGTCTGGGCAACAAATTCCTGTCCAACATCCGTTCTACCGATGCCATCGTCCATGTGGTTCGGTGTTTTGAAGACAGCAACATCACCCACGTAGAAGGCTCCACCGACCCCATCCGCGACATCGACATCATCAACATGGAGCTGATTATGGCTGATATCGAAATGGTGGAACGTCGCATCGAACGTGGCACCAAGTCCATGAAAGGCGGTGACAAATCCGCCACCAAGGAAGTGGAAGTCTTCAAGGAACTGCTGGAACATCTCAACGAAAACAAACTGGCACGCACCTATGATGGCAACCCAGATGAGTTGGAAATCATCGCAACCTCCGATCTGTTGACCCTGAAAAAGACCATCTATGCCGCCAATTTGGATGAGGATGGTGTGTCCACCCCCACCGACAACAACCACTACAACGCCGTCTGCAAACTGGCAGCGGAAGAGGGCTCTCTGGTGCTCCCCATCTGTGCCAAGCTGGAAGCCGACATCGCTGAATTTGACGACCCCGAAGAAAAGGCCATGTTCATGGAAGAGTTAGGCATCGCCCAATCCGGCCTGGACAACCTGATTCAATGTAGCTATGAGCTATTGGGTCTCATCTCCTTCCTAACCGCCGGCACCGACGAATGCCGGGCCTGGACCATCAAAAACGGCACCAAAGGCCCTCAAGCCGCCGGCAAAATCCATACCGATTTTGAACGCGGCTATATCCGCGCCGAAGTCATCTCCTTCAAGGACATGACCGAGTGTGGCACCATGGCAAACGCCAAAACCAAAGGCCTTGTCCGCTCCGAAGGCAAGGAATACGTGATGAAAGACGGCGACATTGTCAACTTCCTGTTCAACGTATAAACAAAAATCCTGCAAACCAGACGGTTTGCAGGATTTTTTGTTTAAAATAGAAGCATATCACCCAGGAAATACAGACTGGCAATGACGCGGATAATCACCATCACAATCATAATCAGCACCACAAATAGCACCATAGCAGTATATTTCGCATGGGGTTTTCCGTACCAACCGGCCTGGAAAAACTCATCAAAAACATGGGCGATGCCGTGAAGTCCCCACTCGATAATGTAAAGCACAATCATCAACACGCTGTACACAGTGTACATCACCGAAGGCAAAAAACTGCCAGTGGCAAGGAAGGCCAGGAAACCGATGAAGAAATAGACCAAAACCAGAACCGCGTTGACCTTATGGGCGAAGGGCCACTTTCCAGTATAGACGGTTCTGCAGAGGAAAAACCACTGCGCCAAAAACATCACCGCGCCCAAATGGACGAGCACTGTCCAAAATGTGCTCATAAAAGCACCACCTTTCCGTAATCTACCACCATAGTATCACAATTCTCAAACTTTTGCAAGGAGTTTTACCTGTATGGTTTTCTGGCAGTGCTTGAAATAGATGGCACAGGCCACAATTTGCAGCAAGGTAGAAGCCGGTGTACCCAGTCCAATGATAAATAAGGTGGTATTGGGCAGATTGCTAAAGAGAAACGCCAAAGGAATCCGGATACAAAACGCCCCCAGGACAGACTGCCACATAACAAAAGAAGTCTTCCCGCAACCGTTGAAATAGCCAGTCATGGAGAACAGCACCGTAACAAACAGGGTGTCGATGGCATAGGATTGGAGATAGGAAATGGCCGCAACCGTGGTCTCTGGATCGTCGGTGAAAAATCGAATGAAAAAGGTGCCCTGGAACCAGGCCAAATAGGCCATGACCAAGCCAACCGCCATAGAGAGCAGCATCCCGTATTTTAGTCCAGTGTTGCCTCGATTCAGTTTGCCTGCACCGTAGTTTTGGGCAGTAAAGGCAGACAGAGATTGCATAAATGCAGACGGCACCACCATGACAATGTTGGTGATTTTAGAAACAATACCCACCGCCGCCGAGGCAACCACACCAAACCGGTTGATGATGGATGTGACCACCAAAAAAGAAACACAAACCAACCCACTTTGCAAGGCAACCGGAACGCCCAACTGGAGCATCCGACCGGCATAGCTCCAGTCCAGAGAAATACTCTTCACAGAGAATGTAAAAGGCAACGTCTTTTTGGAGATAAAGAAGATGGATAGAAGTACACTGATGGCCTGTGCTGTGACGGTGGCAATGGCCGCGCCTATGGCGCCCAGATTCAGTCCCGCCACCAGAGCCAAGTCCAAAATCACATTGGCGATACAGGCGATGGTAACGGTGACCAAAGGCGTTTTGGAATCCCCAATG
>JAWXUJ010000043.1:0-8518 GCA_044432765.1 Eubacteriales bacterium
AATTCGATTTTCAAATCCTTGTCGTACACCGGGGTCAGGACCTCCACCCGTCGTTCTGTGTTCCGGGTCATCATGTCGGCAGAGCCGATGTACATTTTTCGGTCGTCCCCTGTGCCGAAGGCGTAGATGCGTGCGTGTTCCAAATATCGTCCCACCAGACTGGTCACAGCGACTTTGTCGGTGTAGCCAGGAATGCCGGGGACAATGCAGCAAATGCCCCGGATAATCAGCTCCACCTTGGCACCGGCGCGGGAGGCTTTGGACAGGGCTTCCATCATGTCGCAATCGGTAACGGAGTTGCACTTGATGACAATGGAGCCTTGGTTGCCCTTGGCGGCCTCTTCGCCAATCATTTTTATCAGGTTGGACTTCATGGAGTTGGGTGCCACTAACAGGTGGTTGTACACACCATCCAAAGAACCCATGGACATATTGTTGAAAAAGGCGGCGGCATCGCTACCGATGGCTTGGTCTGCGGTGATGAGAGAAAGGTCTGTGTACAGCTTCGCTGTGTTTTCGTTGTAGTTACCGGTGCCGATTTGGGTGATGTACTCCACTCCATGCTCCCCTTGGGAGATGATCAGGCAGACTTTGGAGTGGACTTTGTAAGCCTCAAAGCCGTAGAGTATTCGGCACCCGGCCTCTTCCAGACGCTCCGACCAGTCGATGTTATTCTGCTCGTCAAAGCGGGCACGTAGTTCGATGAGCACCACAACCTCTTTCCCATTTTCCGCAGCGGCGCAGAGGTATTCCACCAACCGTGCCTTGTTTGCCAGACGATAGATGGTGATTTTGATGGCGGCGACCTTTGGGTCTCGGCTGGCCTGCTTCACCATTTGGAGGAAGGGGTCCATTGTTTCATAGGGGAAGTGCATCAGCAAATCCTTGGACTTGACCAGCTCCATCATCTTATCCTGTGGCACCGCCAATGGACGTTGCGGTGCAAAAGGTGGATAGACCAGATGTTTTTGTTGGTTGGACACCTGCCCAATCAGGCCGAAGATGTAACCCATTTTCATGGGAGCCGTATTGACAAAGATTTGTTCTTTGTAGATGTTGCACTGTTTCTCCAAAACCTCCTGGATTCTGCTGTCCAAAGGCTGGCGAATTTCCAGGCGGACAATGGCCATTTTCCGCCGGCGGTGGAGGATTTTTTTCATATGGAACCGGAAGTCACTGTCCGTGTCGATGCTCTCATCGTCGGGTGAGATGTCGGCGTTGCGGGTGACGCTGATGCAGTTCACATCGCTGACGGTGTATTGGTCAAAAATTTTGTCCATATACTCCATAATCACCCATTCCATGGGGACGTAACGAATCCCTTCACCTGGCAGTGGCACAATGGCAGGCAGAGAGGCCGCCACTGGAACGATGCCCATGCGGACATTGTTTTTCCGTTGTAGGTTTGCCACAACATAGATGGACTTATTTCTCAAATGGGGGAAGGGGTGATTGGGGTCCACAATCTGAGGGGACAGCATGGGGAGCACCTGCTCCACAAAGTATTTTTTCAAAAACTTTTTGTCCTCATCCCCCAGCTCGCTGGGCTTCAGGTTGCAAATGCCGTGATCCATCAGCTCATTGCGCAACTGGTGATAGATGTGGTTTCGCTTTTCATTGAGGGCGGGAACTGTTTTGTAGATTCGCGCAAGCTGTTCTTTTGGAGTCCAACCGGTACGGCTGTCCTTGGAGTCCACCCCCAGGGTTGCCATATCGTAGAGACTGCCCACCCGAATCATAAAAAATTCATCCAAGTTACTGGTGAAAATAGAGACAAACTTCATCCGCTCCAACAGGGGAACGGTGACATCATAGGCCTCGTCCAACACCCGCTCGTTAAAGGAAAGCCAAGACAGCTCTCTGTTTTGACTATAATGCTGAATTTCTTTCATATTCATGGTTATCACTCTTTTCTGCATGATTGCAAATTCTTATACATACATTATTCCATTATTTCACCTTTTTTGCAAGAGGAAATTTGTTAAATTCTTGTATAATCACACAGTCTGTCAAAGAACCTTCAAATTGAAAAAGATTTCCAAATTTCGGAGGGAGGAAAAGTGTGACTAGCCCGCAGGCTGTTTCGAGCCCAACCGCCGAAAGGCGGCACTTAGGGCGAGATAAAGGAAGCGTCAGGGTCACTTTTCGCGTCGAGGGTCGCGGATACAAGGTGAATTGCCGGAACGGCAAGAGAGGGTGCCCTGGGGCAAATCCGCCCGCAGGCGATTCAGCTTGTCAAAACGAAGTTTTTTGACAAGCTGAAATAGAGACGAGCATTGTTCGTCTCTATTTGATATTTGGTTTTAAATTCCATAATATTGGTTCCAGGTTGACAAGCTATCTTTCAACAGGCTACGGGTTTTCTCATCTATGGCTTCAAATGTTTCGATTTCCGTGGCGGGTAGCATATGGAACTTGTAGTGCCAATGGGCCAAATTTTGGTCGTCTATGACCTCACCCAGAATGACAATGTCATTGCGCTGCTCCTCTTTATCATCTATAAATTGGGAGCGTTCCACTACCACAGGTACGTCCATATAGTGGCGCGGGTCCTGGAGCACCTTGACTTTGATGCCCAGTTCGTCCCGGTAATAGTCCTTGATTTCATAGAAGAGCAACATTCCGTGGCGTAAAAACAAATCAGAATGAGCCAGGCTCCATCTGTCTTCTTTGAACCGTTTGCTCAACACAAAACGGAGTTCTCCCGACTTCATGGAGCAACAGACCAAGGTGCAGTCGACCTTGTTGAACAGTCGCACCTGGTTGTAGTGCACAGATTGAAGTCCCTCAATGATGGAGATTAGATTGTCGATATCCTGCTTCCGCGCCATTTTCTGGATGAGCTCAACAATCACCTTTTGAGCATAGCTCCGATAGGGCGATCCCTCTGGCAAAATCTGTTGATGTTTCCCCTCCAGATAGGCCTGGAGTTGCCGTTCTTTATAGGATACACATCCGATGATGGAGGTGTCGAAATCCACTTTTTTGTCGCTGTGAAACAGGATGATGGGGTAGGGGCGCCCGCCCCACACGCCGTCCAAAATCTGGTGGGAAATGATATGTATGCCATAGTTCACTTCTTCCTCGGTCATGACCTGGTTCAACAAATAGGCAAGTGTCCAGGTGATGAGCAACCGGTTTTTCATGCTGTATTTGGCAGCGCGGAATCCGGTATCGATGTCTGGTCCAGCGAAGTCCATCTGTTTGCGGTTGTCCTTGATGGCGTAGTAGGTGAGCACGTTGCGGGTGTATTCCACCGAAGAGGACACGTCGCAAACCCAGGCTGCCGCCTTGATGCCCAAGACTTTCGCTGCCTCTTTGTCACAGATGATACCATTGGCAATCAGCTGGTTCAGGTGGGTCATTTGCGCGTTGATTTCTGAGAGCATCACCGGCAAATCGCTGATGCGGACAATGGGTTTGGTGTAGATGATTTCATCGCCAAGAATTTTCCAGAAGGAGTAACCACCCATGGTGCTGGTTTCAAAGGTGCTGATGATATGGCGAAGAATTTCCCGCAGGGTGTTTGCCCAGATGCCCACATGGGTGGCCTTGTACATGGTGGAGTTGACAATATCAAAAGAGATAAAAAATTCCACAGCTGGCTCCACATAGTCCACATTGCCCATTTGGGAGCACTGTACTTTTTCCATCAAAGGTTTTAAGTTGGAAATCGTTGTTCGTTTGTCTACCATTGCAATGCCCCCATCCACTTCCCGCGCTTTACGGCCACGCCGTTTGGTACGCCAAAATGCTTGGACACCTGATAGGTATCCACATTTCCGTTTTCACTGTGTTGATAGATATAATCCAGAAATGCCTGTCTTGGCATCAGCAAATCGCAGGCAAATTCGTCTTTTTCAAAATCCATTTGGAAGTAACTGCCTGAATAGACGGTATGGTCACAGCTATCCCACCGTGCCCAGTCTGTCATATAGCCCATGTGGAGGAACAAAATGCCAAGACTTTGGGCGATGGCCAAGTTCCGTTTTTCTCGCCGTTGCCCCTTGCGTACATAGATGATAAAGTCACAGTCTCCATGTCCTTTTGCAACCGTATTGCCCACTGGGTGTTCAGGCAATTCCACAATGATACCGTTCATCCCGGCTACTACATCATCGATGTTTCCGATGGGTGTTGGGATGTTGAAGGTCTCCATAATAATCGCTACGATTCGCTCCAAGTAAGCTCTGGTTTGAAAATCCATTGCACATCATATCCTTCCCCTGCGTGATAAAATCAACCACATTGTATCAAAACAAACGAAGGACATCGTACCACTGCCATGGTGCACCGATGCCCTATCTATTACCTATATATTAGCAGATTTTAACATTATTTGCAAGGGTTTTCACGGTAAAAATTGTAATTTTCTCGTGAAATTTCAATAAAAAACAGATAAAAGCGGACATTTTGCGGACACAGCTCCTTGAAAATCCTTCAATTTTTTGAATATTTCCTCTTGACAGATGGCAGACTATACGGTATGATAAGAAAGATTTGAGTAATATTTTACTATAGCTGTCTGCGACAGCCCACAGCTTGCGCTGTGTCCGCATTTCATGCGGTGTAGTAATCGTGTGGTTTTTTGTACCGGGCTATCGCCCTCTCGATCGTTGCTCTGCCCTTCTGACGAGGGGATGCAAATAAACCATAACTTAAAGAATACCTAGAAAGACTAGGATGAGGAGAGTATCCCAAACACGATGGTTTAGAGAGTCGCTAGATGGTGGAAATGCGATGCGGACGTTTGGAGGAAGAACACCTCGGAGTTGCCAACCGAACCTGGCTCGCCAGTAGTAGACTTGGACGTTTTGGATGCGTTAAATCCATAGGCATCGATGGAACAATCTGTGCTGATGAGTGGGCTTTTTAGCCTATTTGGGTGGTACCGCGGAAGTTTTGAGCTTTCGTCCCAATGTGTAAACATTGTGACGTGGCTCTTTTTTTGTACCCATTTTCAAACAATTACCGTTTCAAGAGAAGAAAGGAAATCATAATTATGCTTAGAAGCGAATACTGTGGCAGAATCACAGAAGCCTCCTTGGGCAAAACCTTGACCGTCAGCGGTTGGGTGCAGACCAAACGTGACATGGGCGGCATCATCTTTGTGGACCTGCGTGACCGGGAAGGTACCTTGCAGGTCATCTTCGATGCCCAAAACCTGACCGCCGAGGAATTCACCATTGTGGAAACCATGAAAAACCAGTCTGTCATCTCCGTCACTGGTCTGGTGCGCAAGCGTGACGCAGAAACCGTCAACCCCCGTTTGGCCACTGGCACCGTGGAACTGGTTGCCAGCTCCCTGATTCTCCGTTCTGGGGCAAACACACTGCCCTTCTCCTTGGACGACGACGCAAAAGTCCGCGAGGACTTGCGCCTGAAATATCGCTTCTTGGACATTCGCCGTCCACAGATGATTGAAAACCTGAAATTCCGTCACAAAGTCCAAAAACTGTCCGAGGATTATTTGGACAGCAAGGAGTTCATCCAAGTGGAGACCCCCATGCTGACCAAGTCCACCCCAGAAGGCGCTCGTGACTACCTGGTGCCCAGCCGTCTCCACCCAGGCACCTTCTACGCCCTGCCCCAATCCCCACAAATTTTCAAGCAACTGCTGATGGTCGGTGGCATGGATCGGTACTACCAAGTGGCTCGTTGCTTCCGCGACGAGGATTTGCGGGCTGACCGTCAACCAGAATTCACCCAAGTGGACATGGAAATGTCCTTTGTGGAACAAGAAGATGTCCTCCAACATCTGGAAGGCCTATTCCGTTATGTGTTCAAAGGTGCCATGGACATCGAGTTCCCAGAACCCGCATTTGAACGTCTCACTTGGCATCAGGCCATGGACATCTACGGCAGTGACAAGCCCGACCTCCGCTTTGATTTGCCCATTGTGGACATCACCGAAGTGGCTCGCACCTGTAGCTTCTCCGTGTTCAGAAGCGTCTGCGACAACGGTGGTGTGGTTCGCGCCATCAACGTCAAGGG
The DNA here is from genome assembly GCA_044432765.1 of Eubacteriales bacterium. Classification (GTDB taxonomy): domain Bacteria; phylum Bacillota; class Clostridia; order Oscillospirales; family Oscillospiraceae; genus Avoscillospira_A. The sequence goes on from JAWXUJ010000043.1 coordinate 5,995, forward strand.
CAAGGCCGACTTCACCCGCAGTGAAATCGAAGACCTGACCAAAAAGGCCACCGGCTACGGTGCAAAAGGCATGGCTTGGATTGCCATTCGTCCTGACGGTGAAGTCTACTCCATTTTGAAAAAATACTTCTCCCAAGAGGATTTGGATGCCATCTTCGCCGCTGTGGATGCAAAACCTGGTGACTTCATCCTGTTCTGTGCCGACAAACTGGACATGGTGCGCCGCACCTTGGGCGGTCTTCGCCTGGATTTGGGCGATATGTTGGGTCTTCGCGATAAAAACAAGTTCAAAATCCTCTTCGTTTTGGACTTTCCCCAATTCGAGTGGTCGGAAGAGGAAAACCGTTTCCTCGCCATGCACCACCCATTCACCATGCCATACCCCGAAGACGTTCAATACCTGTTCTCCGACCCTGCCAAAGTGCGCGCCCAAGCCTACGACGTGGTACTCAACGGCATCGAATTGGGCAGTGGTAGCATCCGTATCCACGACAAAGACATCCAAAGCACCATGTTTGAAGCCCTTGGCTTCTCCCCTGAAGAAACACAAGAGCGGTTCGGCTTTATGGTCAACGCCTTCCAATATGGCACCCCTCCCCACGGCGGTTTTGCCTTCGGTTTGGATCGTCTGGTCATGCTCATGGTCGGTGGCGACTCCCTGCGGGATGTCATCGCATTCCCCAAAGTCCGCGATGCCTCCTGCCCCATGACCGATGCCCCCAACTTGGTGGATGCCGAACAACTGGCGGTCCTGAATTTAGGCTCTGCCATCGACGGTACCGCCCAAGCCGCCGCCAAGGCCAAAAAGAAAAAATCCAATGCCACCATCGACGTGGACAACGTGGCCAATTTGGCACGACTGTCTCTTTCCAAGGAAGAATCCATCTCCATGGCTGAGGAACTGAGCGCCATCATCGACTTCGCCAACCAACTGTCCGCTGCCGACATCGGTGACGTACCCATCACCGCCCACGTTGTCCCCATGGAAAATGTGTTCCGTGCCGATGTGGTGGAAAACAGTGAAAACCGGGCAGAACTGCTGCAAAACGCAAAAACAACAGCCGATGGGTACATCACCGTACCCAAGGTTGTGGGATAAGGAGGGAGCAAATTATGAACATCACCCAATACACCGTAGCCCAGCTACAAACCATGCTCCGCTCCAAGGAGCTGTCCGCCACCGAACTGGCAACCGCTTATTTGAACCAATCCGACGAAAAAGTCGGTGCCTACCTACGGAAAACCCCAGAAATCGCCATGAACACCGCCAAAGCGGTAGATGAAAAAATTGCAAAGGGCGAGGAAATCGCCTCCTTGGCTGGCATCCCCGCTGGCATCAAGGACAACATCTGCACCCGCGGTACCACCACCACCTGCGCCTCCAAAATGCTGGCTGACTTTGTGCCACCTTTTGACGCAACGGTTATGAACAAGCTGAACGCAGAGCAATTCTCCATGATTGGCAAGCTGAACATGGATGAATTTGCCATGGGCAGTACCACGGAAAACTCCTACTTCCAAGTGACCCACAACCCCCGCAACTTGGACTACGTCCCCGGTGGCAGTTCCGGTGGCTCTGCCGCCGCAGTGGCCGCCAACTTGGCCGCCTTCACCCTTGGCTCTGACACGGGCGGTTCCATCCGTCAACCTGCCGCTTTCTGCGGTGTGGTGGGCATGAAACCGACCTACGGTTCCGTCTCCCGTAACGGCCTTATCGCCTTTGCATCCTCCCTGGACCAAATCGGCCCTGTCACCAAAACCGTGGAGGATTCTGCCATCGTTTTGAACGCCATCTGCGGTCACGATGCCAAAGACTCCACCTCCGTGAGCCGCACCTACACCGACTTCACCGCGGAACTGAACAGCGGTGTCAAAGGCATGAAAATCGCCTTGCCCAAGGAATACTTCGGTGAAGGCATTTCCCAAGAAGTCCGTGATGCCGTTATGGCAGCCGCCAAACAATATGAAGCGCTGGGCGCAACCGTGGAGGAAGTCTCCATCCCCGCTGTGGAATTGGCGCTGTCCGCCTACTACGTCATCTCCAGCGCAGAAGCATCCTCCAACTTGGCTCGTTTCGACGGTGTCCGCTACGGCTACCGCGCCCCAGAGTTTGAGGATATGCTGGATCTGTACAAAAACTCTCGTAGCCAAGGCTTCGGCCCCGAAGTCAAGCGTCGTATTATGCTGGGCACCTTCGCCCTCAGCTCTGGCTACTACGATGCCTACTATAAAAAGGCACTCCAAGTCCGCACCTTGATCATCGAAGGCTTCAACAAAGTCTTTGCTGAATACGATGCCATCCTGTCCCCAGTTGCCCCCACTGCCGCCTATAAAATCGGTGAAAAAACAGAGACACCACTGGAGATGTACATGGGTGACATCTGCACTGTGCCTGTGAACATCGCTGGCCTGCCAGCATTGTCCCTGCCCTGTGGCGAAACCAAGGACGGCCTGCCCATCGGGATGCAACTGATTGGCAAGGTCTTCAGTGAAGCCACCCTCTACCGGGTTGCCAACGCATACG
>JAWXUJ010000044.1:0-8488 GCA_044432765.1 Eubacteriales bacterium
CTTGGGAGATGCCGGTGTCCAGGAATTTTTTCGCCATGGCGACCAGTTCTTGTTGGGTGATGGTTTTTGCGTCCAGGCTTAGGAAGGCTGCCAGCTCTTCCCGGTTTGGCTTGATCATGTCCGGGGCGGCAGGGAGGCTTTTTTCAAACAGCTCACCGTCGGCATCCACCAGCACTTGCCCGCCTTTTTGGCGAACCCGCTGGGTGATGGTGGCATAGATGTCTTTGGGTACGCCTTGTGGCACGCTGCCAGACAGGACAAACAGGGTGTCGGGTGTTGCATAGGTGTCCAATTTTTCCAGTAGGGCGGTCAATTTTTCGGGGGGGATGACCACACCGGATTCGTTTAATTCGGTGATGCGACCGCCAGTTTCCGCCACTTTTGTGTTGGTTCTGGTCTGTCCATCCACGAAGAGAAAGTCGGTTTTGATGTCCAGTTCTTGGAGTTGGTCGGCAATCCATTTGCCGGAGGTGCCACCGAGAAAGCCGGTGGCGATGGTTTCGCCGCCCAGGGCTTTGATGGTTTTGGAGACGTTGATGCCCTTGCCCCCTGCGTCCTGCTCCACCGCGGTGATGCGGTTGAGACCGCCGACTTCCATCTGGGAGATTTGGATGGTTTTGTCAACGGCGGGGTTCATGGTTACGGTGACAATCATAGGCTTATACCAACAGGCTGTAGACGGTTTCTACATCACCGTGGACAATTTTTTCGATGGTTTCTTCGTCCATCATCTTCTCTGCGATGTTGCCCAGGATTTCCAGGTGTTCGCCACCTGCGCCTGCAATGGCGATGACCACCTTGGCGGTTTCTTCACCCCAGGAGGTGCCCTCTGGGAAGGTCATCACGGCGATGCCGGAGGATTTGATGGTTTTCTTCACGGCTTCCACACCGTGGGGCAGTGCCAGGCCGTTGCCCATGTAGGTGGAGAAGGATTCTTCCCGGGCAATCATGCCTTCGATATAATCGGAGCCGACGTAACCGCCGTCCACCAGCATTTGACCGATGGTGCGAATGACGGTTTCCTTGGTGTCGGCCTTGCATCCGACTACGATATTTTCCTTGGCAAGCAGTGGCAATTTCTTCTTTTTAAAAAACATATTCAGTTCCTCCTAAAATGTTGTTTTGTTCTTTCTTATGGTTTTAGTTTAGTGCATTTTTCTAAAAAAAGCAAGGAAAAGACCTTGGGATTTGGCACCATGACATGGTGACAAAAGTAGTGAGGAGTTCGGAGTTCGCGGAGGGGTTGGAATACCGCCCGCAGGTGAAACGCCTAATTCCTAACTAAAAAAAACCGCCCCATTGGGGCGGTTTTTTACATCACTCGTTGTCGATGAATTTGGACAGGTACTGTTGAAAATACTGCTTTAAGTGGTGGGCCAATAGGTTGGAGAGGGCGGGTTCGTTGCCTTGTTTGGCGGTTTCCAAAAGGCGGTCGTCCTCCACCAGGGCACTGCTGATGTGACCCAACAGGTTGCTGTGGAGATTGCCCTGCTCCCCGGCGGGCACCACCATGGTAAAGGCCAGGGTGATGTTCTGGAAATGGCTGTCTTGGAAGGGCACATCTGCCCGCCAGACCTGGAAAACCGGGGCGGTGACGGCCTCGGAGCGGGTGTGAATCAGGGCGAAGCCCAACTCCCCAAAGACCTGGGTGGCAACCCGCTCCCGCACCCAAAATTGAGCGGACAGGACGGCCTGTTTTTCCGGCGTGTCGGTCAACTGGGTGGCGATTTGGTCAATCAAGGCCCCAAATGGGATGGCAGAATCGGCTTGGTGGAGGGCGAAATTCTGCAAAATGGCCTGGATGCCACTGGCGACCTGTTGCACCTGCTCCATCTCCCCGGCAAAGTTGATGGCGGGAAGATTTTCTGTGGCGGTGCGTTCAAATTGGGCGATGAGCCGGGAGATTTCCTCCAAATCCTGGTCGGACAGGAGGGCGCTGACCTCTGCCACCGGAATTTCCACCCCTTTGAGAGGCAGGCTGGACACGCAGAAGTCCACAGATTTTTGGGTTTCTGGGGTCATGTCCCGCTTGCCATAGGCGGAGAGAATCACCCGCTCTTTGAAAATTTTATGTAGTTTGGAGGACATAAGCCGGGAGATGCCGATGCCACTGGAGCAGACCACGGCGATTTTCACCGGGCGCATCTGCTCCTTTTTTCCCTCGGCGCGGACGAGAGCTGCCCCAAAGTGGACGGTCAAAAAGCCGATTTCGTCGGGGGGAACCGTCTTGCCCAACCGCTTTTCCAGCACACTGGCAACGTCCAAACACCGCTGATAGATGGGGGCGTAGTTCTGCTGAATGGCCTCCAACATGGGGTTGTGAATCTCTAGATTGTACTTGATGCGGATGATGGTGGGCTGAAGGTGGGAGAGTAGCCCTTGGATAAATTCCTCATCCTGCTTGAATAAATAGGCGGCTTTTGGGTCGTAGGCGTAAATCATTTCATTCAATAATTGTTGGAGAATTTCCCGGTTTTCTCCAAATAATTCGGGATTTTGCTGATAGATTTGTTGGTGTTTTGCCCCTTTGATGTGGAGGCATAGGTAGGCCACTTCCGTGTCGGGAATCTCCATGCCGAAGGCATCTTCCAGACTGCAGGCCATATCCTCTGCCAGTTCGTAGTCCCGGTCTTCGGCGATGTCCTGGAGCCATTGGCTGTTTGGGGAGATGGTCATGTCCTTGGTGATCCGCTTGATGGAGATGGCGAGATGGAGCACCAGTCGGATGTAGGTCTGCTCTGTCAAGGTGGAGATGTAGGCACCGTGGCAGGCGGTGAGGCAGGCCACCACTCGCTCGATGATGTTGTTCTCCAACATTTTGGCAATGCCACTTCGCTGTATGACGGCGTAGCCGTGGTTGGTGGGGGCTTGGTAGGCCTCTTCCACCATGTTGGCGGACAGGTGATCGTAGAGGAACCCGCAGATTGCCCGGCGGAAATCCTCTTCTTGACCTGCCACATAGACGCCGCTGCCCGGTTTCCGGACGATGCGCAGGTCGTAGGTGGAGAGCCAACGCTCTGCAAATTCCAAATCCACGCTGATGGTGGCTTCACTGACCCCAAATTGGTGGCTGAACACAAACAGTTTTTTCAGCCCTTTTTCCCGGAGCAGTTCCAGGATGAGCCGTTTTCTTCGCTCGTCTTTGTTGCCACTGTCGTAGAGGTCGCCGGAGAGGATTTCAGTGGACAGGCGGGCTTTGCCGTCCTCGTCCCCCTCCAGCCAGACGCCAACTCCGGCTTTGGACACAAATTGAAGACCGTAGGGTTTCAGAGCCTTGTCCATCAGCTCCAATTCCCGCTGAACGGTGCGCTTGGACAGCCCAATTTCCTCCGACAGCTGTTTCACCGACAAAGTGCCGCCACTGCGGAGTAGCACCTCTAAAATCTGTTTCAGCCGGGTTGTCATCATGGCAAGTACCTCCTCTTTGTTTGATGAAAATGAAGAATGTAGGGCAAGGTGGCAGAAAGCACAACAGCCGAGACGGATTTGTTCCGTCTCGACAATGGCTGTGTGATATTGGGTTATTGTTGGGTCAAACGACTGACCAATTCGTCGTATTGTGGCGCATTCATGAAGCTGGTGATCAGCACCAATTCAGCATTGGGGTTGCTCTTTCTTGCCCGCTCTTGCAGGTTTTCGTGGGTGACAACCAACTGAATCTCCGGTGGGATGGAGGAGACGGAGGTGTGAATTACGGAGATGTCCTTCAAACCGGCGGTGGCGATTTTCTTCCGCAGGACGGAGGCGCCCATGGCACTAGAACCCATGCCAGCGTCGCAAGCAAAGGCGATGCGGGCGATTTTGCCGGTATCCACAGCGGGGGTAGCGGTGCCTTTGGATTGTGCCTTCATGGCATTTTTCTTGGCGGTGGCGGCCTCCAAATCCATGTCCTTGCCCATGAATTTCAGCAGAGGTACGGAGATGACGAAGGACACAACTGTGGAGACCAAAACGCCCAAAATCAGGCCGAGATAGCTGGAACGTTCTGCCAAAGCCAGCAGAGAGATGATGCTACCAGGGGAGGCAGGGGCGGTCAGGCCGACACCCATTATGTTGAAGATGAAGATGCCAGAAGCGCCACCGGCGATGGCAGAAATCAAGAGGAAGGGATTCATCAAAACGTATGGGAAGTAGATTTCGTGGATGCCACCGAAGAAGTGGATGATGGCGGCACCAGGCGCAGAGGCCTTGGCAGAGCCTTTGCCCAGGAGGCAGTAGGCCAACAGAATACCCAGGCCGGGGCCAGGATTGGCCTCTAAGAGGAAGTAGACGGATTTGCCAAAGGATTCCACATCTTGGATGCCCATGGGGGACAGGATCCCGTGGTTGATGGCGTTGTTTAGGAACAGGATTTTGGCAGGTTCGATGAACAAGGCAGCCAGGGGCAACAGGCCGTGTTCCACAAAGAAGGAGACACCGGAGTGCATGGCGGAGTTCATGGCGGTGATGAGGGGGGTGACACCAACCATGGCACCCATGGCCAGGAGCATACCGATGATGCCCAGGGAGAAGTTGTTGACCAGCATTTCAAAACCGGCTTTGACCTTGCCGTCGATGGCCTTGTCGAATTTCTTCAAAATGTAAGCGGAGAGGGGGCCGACGATCATGGCACCCAGGAACATGGGGGCATCGGGGGAGGCCACAATGGCACCCATAACGGTGATCCCGGCGATGACACCACCACGTTGACCGTGGACATTGGTGCCGGCGGTGTAGGCAATCAGGATGGGAAGCAGAGAGTAGGCAATGGGGTTGACCAGTTCGGCGAAGGTTTCGTTGGGAATCCAACCAGTTGCGATAAACAGGGCGGTGATAAAGCCCCAGGCGATGAATGCGCCGATGTTCGGCATGACCATGGCAGAGAGCGCTCTACCGAAAACTTGTACTTTTTCTTTCATTTCTTCCACCTCATAATTTCGTTGTATTTCAGGGCGACTTGCCCTTTCCTTGGTTTCATCATAAACAAAATAACCAAAAAAAGCAAGAAATACATAAACGCATTTGACATCATGCCCTGGTGCCAAAATTAAAAAGGGAAAACTATGATATAACGATTGCTTGTGCAATCATTGTAACATGATTTTGGGGAGATGAAAAGGTGTATTTTTGGAAAAATGGAAAGAATGTGGTCACTTGAAAATGAAGGGTGGCTAGCCCTCTACCCGACTTTAAACACGTCCCTATCCTGCTGTGATTTTTCCGTTTACATTCTGAAATTTCCGTGGTATGATAAGGGGGCTCCTATAAAACCTATGACAGCCAAGCTGACTTATCTTTTGCCCTCATTTTTTTCCCAAATTCTCGGCCAATCCACAAAGGATTACCCTCAAATTTGAACAAATCTGAGGACAAAATCTGGCGCCATCTTGCCCGCCCTAGGTTTTTAGATGAGCCCAAAGGAAAAATTGGAGGAAATTTTATGAAATTGGAAGCGGAGCGGCGGGAAATCTGCCATATTGGCCGGGTTTTGTTCGCGAAAAATATGGTGCAGTACAACGGTGGCAATGTCAGCCTTCGGGACCCGGAGAGTGGGTTGGTGGCAATCAAGCCCTCTGGCATGGCCTGGGAAAAGATGGAGCCACAGGACGTTGTAGTGGTGGACATGGACGGCAACGTGGTGGAGGCAGGCTGGGGCAAGCCCTCTATTGAGACCTCCATGCACCTGCAACTGTATAAAAACCGCCCCGATTTCAACGCGGTGATTCACTGCCATGCCCCCCATGCCATTGCCTGGTCTATCAAAGGCCACAAGGTGCTCCGCGCCATGACCCCCTGTTGTTGGTTCACCAAAGGTGCGGTGAAGGTGGCTCCCTATGCCCCCGCTGGCGCGCCAGAGTTGGCACAGTACACCGCCGAAACCATCGGACAGACGGAGACGGCCTGTATTTTGCGCTCCCACGGCATCGTCTGCTGTGGCAAGGACATGGATGCCGCCATGGTGGTCACCTTGACCGTGGAGGACGGGGCGAAAATCGCCTGCCTCACCGCCGCCATGCCGGGAGAAACCATCTACCTGGACAAAGAATTGAGCGAAGAAATGGGACTGGATTTACTCTCCAAAATTCAATAAAAGGCGTTGCACAAAAACGCGCATCACACCCGTAGGGGAGGGGCTCTGCCCCTTCCGAAGGTTGAAAAACTCCACCATTTATTGAAAAATGGTGGAGTTTTCTAGTCTGCGCGGGCGGGGTAGAACACGCCCCTACAAGATTGCGTGTCTTTTTGTACAGCGCCTTTGCGGTTTTGGGTTTAGTCAGCGGTGTATGCTTCGTTGCTGGCAACCACGATGGTTTCGGCATCGTTGTCCCAGGATACGTTGAAGCCCAGGGCTTCGCCCAAGTCGCGGAGTTTGAAATAGTTGTTGTTTGCAATGGTGTATGCAGTCAGTTCCACTGCTTCGCCGTTGAGCAGGATGCCGGCGGTGCTAGCTTCATAGGCTTTGGCGGTACCGTCGCCGATTGCCATTTCGCCGGAGACTTCGGTGTAGGCTTCCCCGCTGATGATGTTGATCAGCTCCAAATCGTTGTCCCAGGTGACTTCAAATTGGGCATCGGTGCCGTTGAGGATGTAGGCCACGTCCCGGAGCTTGAAGTAGTTGTTGTCGTCGATGTTGTAGGCATCAAATGCGGCAGGTTCGCCATCCACCAAAATGGAGGATGCAGTGGGTGCGGCGGTGGGAACGACTGGTTCTGCCACAACTTCTTCTACCACAGCTTCTTCCACTACAGGTTCTTCTACCACAGGGATGTCGCCGTCCACCATGGTGACTTCGTAGAGCTCCATGTCTACATCCACAGAGCCGTCATCGTGCTCGGTGATGGTATAGAGTTCCATGGAAAGGAAGGCGTTTTCGGTGATGTCCTCCGCAGTTGCGTAGGCATAAACTTCACCGTCGCTGTTGACCAAATCGGTGTGGGTGCTCTTGAAATAGGAGAAGCCATAATCGTCTTTTTCGTTGACAGCAAACAGGCAAGGGGCACCAGCGGGAAGACCGGTGATGACACAGGTGGTGTCATCGACTCTGGTGGCATAGAGCATGGTGTCCATGGGGGTGATGGTGTAGTTGGTGTCACAGTCGATGGTTGCCATGTCGCCTTCCACGATTTCGTAATCGTTGTTTTCGTCGTAGTAGCCATAGGAGATGCCAATGCCGGATTCATGGAAGGTCAACTCGCCGGATTGGAATGTTTCGTAGCGGTCAATGGTGACATCCAGTTCAAAGAAGGAACTTGCACTGTAACTGACGGCCAAGAAATAGTCGTTGTTGGTCAAATCGGTGCAGTTGTAATAAAAGACTTCCCATTCTACAGATTCGGTGTCGTCCCAGACCAAGCCGGGGAATCCATTGACATCGCCAGCCCAGTCCATGGACAGGCCGGTGGGGGTGGGGATAGATGTTGCAAATGCGGTGGTCGCCATGAGGCACAGCACCAACAGTGCCACGAAAATGCGTTTGTAAGCTCTCATAAAAATACCTCCAATTTAAAATTGATACATCATTACTATAACACAAAACACCTAAAATTGCAATGGGATTTGAGCATTTTGTGAGATGGTTCAACTTTTAAATCAGTTTGTCTAAAAAACGTTGAAATGCCTCTTGACCGGATTGGTTGCGTTTGAAGACGCTGGCGTGTTCTAGGGTTTGGAGGAAGACGCGGCCCGTCTCTTGGTGGACGATGGGAAGGGCGTTGTCCTCGGTGAAATCGTAACGATTGCGGAAGGATTCTGCCCATGTGGCGTGTTTTTTCGTGAGGGGGCTGGCGGTCAAATCTGTCCCGGAAATCATGCAGTAAGCCACCGCCATCAATTCCATACGCAACCGGGCGGGCAACACAGCCAAGCCCATGACTTCGATGAGGCCGATGTTTTCCTTTTTGATGTGGTGCAGTTCCGGGTGGGGGTGGAAGACGCCCAGAGGGTATAGCTCTGTGGTGATGTTGTTGCGAAGCACCAAATCCAGTTGAAACTTTCCATTTTTTTTTCGGGCGATGGGGGTGATGGTGTTGTGTGGCTCGTCATTGGTGCCGGCGAAAATAAAGGCGGCGGGGTCAGAATAGGATTTCCAGGATTTCAGAATGTGGTCACCTAGTTCTGCCAACCGGTTGGAATCCTTGCAGGTCAAACGGAGGGCGGCCATGGGCCAACGGATGGTGCCGGCCTCCACATCGGGGAAGTCGGGGAAGTGCAGGGGCAGTTCGATGGGGGCGCGCTCCATGGCGAACTCATACCGTCCACCTTGGAAATGGTCGTGGGACAGGATGGAACCGCCCACAATGGGCAGACCTGCGTTGGCACCCAGAAAATAGTGGGGGAATTGGTCCACAAAGTCCAACAATCGGAGGAAGGTCACTTTGTTCACACCCATGGGGCGATGGTCTTTTCGGATGACAATGCAGTGCTCGTTATAATATACATAGGGGGAGAATTGAAGGAAATAAGAGGCACCGTGGAGGGTGATGGGGGTGGTGCGATGGTGCTGGCGGGC
>JAWXUJ010000045.1:0-8351 GCA_044432765.1 Eubacteriales bacterium
GGAACATTTTTTGTTATGTATCAAAAGGAGGTTTTTCTATGTATTTGGTCACAAATGGTAAACTCATCACCCGCGATCCCGTCCAACCCTATTTTGAAAAAGGTGGCGTGGTTTTGGATGGTACCAAAATCCTTGCCGTCGGCTCCCAGGCTGACATGAGGGCACAGTACCCCCAAGCGGAAATCGTGGATGCCCACGGTGGCGTGATTATGCCCGCCTTCATCAATACCCACACCCACATCTATTCCGCCCTGGCGCGTGGCCTTGCCATCAACGGCAACAATCCCACCAACTTCTTGGAAGTTCTGGAAGGCCTGTGGTGGAACATCGACCGTCACCTGACTTTGAAGGGCACCAAGGCCTCCGCCGATGCCCTGATGATGGACTGCATCAAACAAGGTGTCACCACCATTTTTGATCACCACGCCTCCTTCTGCGAAATCCCAGGTTCCCTCATGGAAATCGCAAAGGCCGCCAAGGAATTCGGTGTCCGCTCCTGCCTATGTTACGAAGTCTCCGACCGTGACGGTGAGGAAAAATCCATCCAATCCGTCCAAGAAAATGCGGATTTCATCGACTACTGTGAGAAGCATCCCGACCCAATGCTGGCAGCCATGTTCGGCGGTCACGCACTGTTCACCATCTCCGACAAGACCTTCGAGCGGATGGTTGCCGCCAACAACGGTCGCGTGGGCTACCACATCCACGTTGCCGAGGGCATGAATGATGTCTACGACAGCCTGCAAAACTACGGTCGTCGTCCCATCCAACGACTTCAAGACCACGGCATTTTGGGGGACAAGACCATCCTTGGTCACTGCATCCACGTCAACACCGCGGAAATGGAAATCATCGCCAATACCGGCACCATGTGCGTCAACAACCCGGAATCCAACATGGGCAACGCCGTTGGCTGTAGCCCCATCATTCAGCTGTTGAACCATGGCATCACCGTGGGTCTGGGCACCGATGCCTACACCAACGATATGTTGGAGTCCATCAAAGTGGCTCTTGCCATCCAAAAGCATAATGCCTGCCACCCCAACGTGGGCTGGTGCGAAGTCACGGATATGCTGTTCAAAAACAACGCAATCATGGCAGAAAAGTCCTTTGGCACCAAGCTGGGAACCCTCCAAGCCGGGGCTGCCGCCGACGTGATTGTCATGGACTACAAGCCATTCACCCCATTCTCAGACGGCAATATCGACGGTCATATGCTCTTCGGCATGACTGGTCGCCAATGCGAAACCACCATTGCAAACGGCAAAATCCTGATGCAAGACCGCAAAATGGTGGGCATCGACGAGGAGGCCATCAACGCCAACATCCTGGTGGAATCCAAAAAATTATGGAGCGAATTAAACGGCTGTGAATATTGAGCAGCTGTAGGGGCGGGCTTGTCTCGTCCGAGGCTCTCCCTTTGGGAGAGCTGTCAGCGTAGCTGACTGAGAGGGTGTCGCAGTTGCAAGTCTGCTACAGATTTGATGGTGTCCTTGCCCTCTCCGCCGCCTGCGGGCGGCACCTCTCCCAGAGGGAGAGGCAGAGTTGTTCTACAAAAAAACAAGGAGGAACTATTATGAGTGAATTGATGGTACCAATTTCTATGCAGGATTTGATGACTTGGGTCTGCACGGAATATCAAAATGAGGATAAAATTTTCGGGGTGCACCGGGGTTACAAGGCCGGCACCAAAACCCTGCCCATCTTCGGTGAAAACATCGAAACCCCATTCGGCCCTGCCGCTGGCCCCAACACCCAACTGGCACAGAACATCATCGCCAGCTACGTCGGGGGCGCTCGCTTCTTCGAGCTGAAAACCGTCCAAAAAATGGATGGCGCAGAGCTTGCCGCCTGCATTTCCCGCCCCTGTATTTTGGCGGATGATGAATGCTACAACTGCGAATGGTCCACGGAATTGTACGTCCAACAGGCCTTCGAGGAATACGTCAAAGCATGGTGCGCCATCAAAGTCCTGTCCAAAAAATTGGGTCTGGGATGTCCAAACGGCTTCGTGTTCAATATGTCCGTGGGCTACGATTTGGAGGGCATCAAAGGCGACAAAATCAACAACTATCTGGACGGCATGATGGACGCATCCGCCACCCCCATCTTCCAAGAATGTCTTGCCGTTTTGACCAAAATGTTCCCAGAAGAGGCTGATTTCATCCAAACTATCAGCCCTAAGGTGTCCAGAAGTGTGACGGTTTCCACCCTCCACGGCTGTCCTCCTGACGAGATTGAACGGATTGCATCCTATTTGATCACCGAAAAAGGCCTCCACACCTATGTCAAATGCAACCCCACCATTTTGGGTTACGAAACCGCCCGCACCACCCTGGACTCCATGGGCTACGACTACATCTCCTTCGACGAACACCACTTCAACGAGGATTTGCAGTACGGCGATGCCGTCCCCATGTTCCACCGTCTCCAGGATTTGGCATCTTCCAAAGGCTTGGAATTTGGTCTGAAACTGTCCAACACCTTCCCAGTGGAGGTCAAAGCTGGCGAACTGCCCTCCGAAGAAATGTACATGGCGGGCAAGGCGCTGTTCCCCTTGACCATCGAAATGGCAAACCGGATGGCTCGCGAATTTGAAGGCAAATTGCGTCTCAGCTACTCTGGCGGTGCCGATTATTTCAACATCGACAAGCTGTTCGACTGCAACATTTGGCCCATCACCATGGCGACTACCGAACTGAAACCCGGCGGTTACCAACGGTTCACACAAATTGCCGAAAAGTTGGAAAAACTGCCCTATAAACCCTTTGTTGCCGTGGATTATGACAAAGTTTCTGCCCTTTCTGTGGCAGTCCGCAACGATAAATTCCACCTGAAATCCATCAAACCTCTGCCCAACCGGAAACTTTCCAAGACCGTTCCTCTCATGGATTGCTTCACTGCACCGTGCTCCGGTGGTTGCCCCATCGGGCAGGACATTCCTGAGTATATTGAGCTGTGCGGGCAAGGTCGCTACGTGGATGCACTGTCCCTGATTGTGGAGAAAAATCCGGTTCCCTTTATGACAGGCACCATCTGCGCCCACCCCTGCATGAACAAGTGTACCCGCAATTTCTACGACCTGCCAGTGGACATCCGTGGCACCAAACTGGTTGCTGCAGAGCGCGGCTTTGAGGGAGTTTTGAGCAAAATTGCAAAGCCTGTCCCTGTTACTGATGGCACCAAAGTCGCCGTCATCGGCGGTGGCCCCACCGGTATGTCTGCCGCCTACTTCATCGCCCGCGGTGGCGTGCCTGTGACCATTTTCGAGAAAGAAGCCAAGCTGGGCGGCATCGTCCGCAATGTGATTCCAGAGTTCCGCATCAGCCATGAAGCCTTGGACAAGGACGTGGCACTGCTGACCGCCTATGATGTGGACATCCGCTGTGGCACCGAGGCTCCCGCCTTTGCAGAACTGAAAGCCATGGGTTACACCCACATTTTCTATGCCGTAGGCGCGTGGAAAGCGGGCAAATTGCCCATTTCTGGCAATATTTTGCCTGTTATTTCCTGGCTCAAAGACTTGAAGGCAGGGGCTACCGTAGAGGGTCATGTCGCCGTCATCGGTGGTGGCAACACGGCCATGGATGCTGCCAGAGCCGCCCTGAAATCTGGCGCAACCACCTCCACCCTGGTCTATCGTCGCACCAAAAAATATATGCCAGCCGACGTGGAAGAACTGGAAATGGCAATCGAAGACGGCGTCCAATTCCTGGAATTGGTGTCCCCAGTGGAGCAAAAAGACGGCAAGCTGATTTGCACCAAAATGGTACTGGGCGAACCAGACGCAAGCGGTCGCAGAAGCCCTGTGTCAACCGATGAAACCGTGGAAATTCCCTGTGATTTGGTCATCTCCGCCGTGGGCGAACAAATCGACACCGCTGTTTTGGAAGAAGCCGGCATCGCCATCGGCGCAAAGGGTCGCCCCGACTTCGCCACCAACGTGGCAAACGTCTACACCGGTGGCGACGGTCACCACGGCGCATCCACCATCGTGGAAGGCATCGCCGATGCCCGGGCCTTTGCCGATGCAGTCCTGGGTCAAGTGGCAACCAAACTCCCCGCCCATTCCAAATCCTCCTACGAAGCCAACATTGCCAAGAAGGGCATCCTCTGTGCAAGTAGCAAGTCGGAAAGCGACCGTTGCCTTTCCTGCAACGTGGTCTGCGAGTGTTGCGCCGATGTCTGCCCCAACCGGGCAAACGTGGTGGTCGTCCTGCCAAACGGCTCCAAGCAAATCCTCCACGTGGACAGAATGTGCAACGAGTGTGGCAACTGCGCCGCCTTCTGCCCCTACAACTCTGTACCTTATCAAGATAAATTCACCCTGTTTAGAGACTTGGAAAGTTTTGAAGAGTCCGTGAAAAACAGCGGTTTCCTGCCATTAGAAGGCGGAAAAGTTTTGGTTCGTCTGGATGGCACCGTTGTGGAACACGACCTGAAAGG
Organism: Eubacteriales bacterium; assembly: GCA_044432765.1. Taxonomy (GTDB): domain Bacteria; phylum Bacillota; class Clostridia; order Oscillospirales; family Oscillospiraceae; genus Avoscillospira_A. The sequence goes on from JAWXUJ010000045.1 coordinate 4,447, forward strand.
CAACAACACCCTGCCTGCTGACATGGAAGTTTTCATCCTGACCGTCCTGTCTAAGTACGCATATCTCCTGTAAAATAGTTTTAGGGCGAGCACTGCTCGCCCTAATTTTATCCTTGACAAATACCCCGAGGGGGTATATAATGGAACCATACCCAAGTTAGGAGGTATGGATTTTGAAAACAGAAACCTACGATATCGGTGGGATGCACTGCGCCGCCTGTTCCAGTGCCATTGAGCGGGTCACCCGCAAACTGCCTGGGGTGGAGCGGAGCGAGGTCAACTTGCCCATGAATCGTCTTAGCATCACCTATGACGAAGCCCAGGTGGACAGCGCCAAGGTCATTGGCAAAATTGAAAAGGCTGGCTTTACCGCCAGTTTACAAGGAGAAAAGTCCAAAGAACAGCCGAAAATAGAGGAAAAATCCTTTAAAAAGGAGAAAATTTCTCTCTTTGTGTCCATTGGATTTTCCGCGGTTTTGCTCTATGTCTCCATGGGGCAGATGCTCTTTGCAAACCTGCCCATGCCAGATTTGTTCTCCATGAACACCCATCCTGTCAACTTTGCAATCCTGCAAATGCTCCTGACCATCCCGGTTTTGGTGCTGGGCAAGCGGTTTTTCACCAGCGGATTTACCTCTCTTGTTCACGGAAATCCCAACATGGACACCCTGGTTGCCATGAGTGCTGTCACTTCTTTCGGCTATAGCTTGGTTATGACCTTCCTGATTTCAGATACCCCCCACTATGCTCACCACCTCTACTACGAGTCGGCGGCAATCGTGGTGGCACTGGTCTCTGTTGGTAAATATTTAGAGGCAAAAAATAAGGAAAAGACCAAAGGTGCCATTGAAAGTCTGATGAAATTGACACCAGAAGTTGCAATTTTGGTCAACAGTGACGGCCAGTGGGAAGTGCCCACCGACGTGGTGAAAGTGGGCGACACCGTCCTGGTCAAGGCGGGACAGAGCGTTCCCTTGGATGGCACCGTGGTTGAGGGCACTGGTAGCATCAACGAAGCCATGCTCACCGGCGAAAGTTTGCCGGTGGAAAAAACGGTGGACAGTTCTGTCATCGGCGGTAGCATCTGTGTGGACGGCGCGTTGTTCGTCAAAATCACCAAAATTGCCGGGGATACCACCGTGTCTAAGATTATAAAATTTGTGGAAGATGCACAAGGCCAAAAGGCACCCATTGCCAAAACCGCCGACAAAGTTGCCGGTGTTTTCGTCCCAGTGGTGTTGGCAATCGCCACGGTTGCGTCCGTGATTTGGATGGTTGCCGGCTACGAATTGGCCTTCGCCATTCAGATTTTCACCGCCGTTTTGGTCATCGCCTGCCCCTGCTCCATGGGTCTGGCGACTCCAACCTCCATCATTGTCGGCACCGGTTTGGGCGCATCGAAAGGTATTTTGATTCGAAGCGGGCAAGCCTTGGAGACCACCCACAGCGTTGGCGTGGCGATTTTCGACAAAACTGGCACCTTGACCAAAGGCGAAATGACCGTCTCCGACGTGGCACCCCTTGGAATCTCCCGGGAAAAACTCCTGGCCTACGCCGTGGCGGTGGAAAAATTATCCAACCATCCTTTGGCAAAAGCCGTCTGTAGTGTGGCTGACGAACTGGGGATTTTGCCCAACATCGAGGCATTTGAAAACGCAAACGGCATGGGAATTGTAGCAAAAACCACCCAGGGCGAAGCTGTGGTTGTTGGCAACGTAAAGTTAATGAATCGACAAAATATTGACGTAATTGCCCATAAATCTGCTGTGGAAGTTCTGGAAAGTCTGGGAAAAACCGTGGTCTATGTGGCGGTGGACGGCGCTTTGGTGGGCTATGTCGCCATCGCCGATCAGCTTCAAGACACCGCCCCAGAAGCGGTGAAACAGCTGAAAGCCATGGGCATCAAAACCGTCCTCCTCACCGGGGACAACCAGCTTGCCGCCGACCACATGGGCGCGTTGGCAGGTGTGGACGAAATTATCGCCCAAGTCCTGCCCACAGAGAAGGCGGATGTGGTTAAAAAATACCAAGATATGGGAAAAATCGTGCTTATGGTCGGGGATGGCATCAACGATGCACCGGCGCTGGCTCAGGCTGACATCGGTTGCGCCGTGGCGGCAGGGAGCGACATCGCCATGGAATCTGCCCAAATCGTCCTGATGAAAAATGACCTTTTGGATATCCCCCGCGCCATCCATCTCAGCCGTCACACCATGCGAAACATCCGTCAAAACCTGTTCTGGGCCTTCTGCTACAACAGCCTCTGCATTCCCATCGCCGCCGGCGCTCTGTACCTGCCTTTGGGACTCCTATTATCCCCCATGATTGGCGGTTTGGCCATGAGCCTCAGCTCCTTGTTCGTGGTGGGCAACGCCCTCCGATTGAAGGGGGCGAAGCTGTGAGCGACTGTTGCAACCGCACCAAACACCGGGATTTAGACGAGCAGAAAAAACTGAACACCCGCCTTCGGCGCATCGAAGGCCAGGTTCGTGGCATCCAACGGATGGTCGCCGAGGATGCCTACTGTACCGATATTTTGACCCAAGTTTCCGCCATCCAATCTGCCCTGAACAGCTTCAACAAGGAGCTTTTGGAACGGCATATCCGCACCTGCGTCGTGTCGGACATCCAGGCTGGCGATGAAGAAGTTGTATCAGATTTGGTGAAAACCATTCAAAAATTGATGAAATGAGGTAAATTTATGACTATTTTACAAGTTCCAGGCATCCACTGCCCCGTCTGCGTAGGCCGCATCGACAAAGCATTGACTGCCGCAGGCATTGAGCACACCATTGATTTGGAGGCCAAAACTGTCACCGTCAACAGCGCCCAAGTGGCGACTGTCATTGAAGAATTGGACGATTTGGGCTTCGAAGTTGCCCAATAATCGGAAAAGCGAGTGCGCAAGCGCTCGCTTTTTTCTCGACAAAGTTGGCGGAAGTGTGGTATAATGATTGCAAAGCAATCATTATATTTCAAAATGGCAGTTTTGCTCCTTTGCTTCGCAAAGAACCGCAAAAGATGCCATATTATACCAAAATGCTACGCATTTATGGCATAATGATGAAAAGACTAAAATCTTTGGAGGTTTTACCATGAATGTGACCATGGGGGATTTTTTCCTCGCCAAGTTGGAGACCCTGGCAGTTGGACTGGAAGCGGTTGACATCCCTTGCCAAGTAGTGGGCATGGGGTGCGATTTGCCTGTGCTTGAATTGTACTTTTCTGGTGGTTCAACCGGGATTTGCACCTATATTTACGATGAAAACACGACTTTTTCCCAAGATTTCTTAATCACTCTGGAGACCGAATTGGAGCCGGAAGACTGTCCGAGAGAACTGCTTCAACCGCTGTGCAACCACTTCAATGCCACCTCACTGGGGGGGACGGCGTTGCTCAATGTGGCTGGCGATGGGTTGATATTCCGCGCCGTTTTGCCCGATAACACCGGAGATGGAGCCCGGGCTGTATTTCACATATTTGTCAAAGTATATGAAAGTTACCTATTAAAATTGGAAGAAATGCTGAAAAAAATCGGAGGGCACCAGGATGATTTTAGGATTTGAAATGTACATGGAATACCTCTCCACCTTGGAATACTGGCTGGAATCCCAGGGCTATGAGACGCAACTTCTGGTTCGCGCCACCAGGCCACCCATCCTAGAGGTGATGTTGGATGAAGACGTGGAGGGGCAGTTGTTTTATCTGCCTGTGGATGATGATTTGGAGGAATGGCTCCTGGTTTTTGAGGCGAAATTGGACGGGGCACCTCTGGATTTCTCCCAATTATTGGGCGTGTGTGGAGCGTTTCACCAGGTCGCCCCAGGTGCCACCGCGTCTGTGGATGAGGGTGGTCAGGTGCTTTTCCGCAGTGCATTGCCCCAGGGAATCGACTTGGAGAAAGA
>JAWXUJ010000046.1:0-8312 GCA_044432765.1 Eubacteriales bacterium
ATCACAACCAAAACCGTTTGTCAAGAACTTTTTTCAAGTTTTTTTCAAAGTTTTCAGTGCTTATTTAGAAGAACCAGAACATTTCGCTTTCAAAAGTTCGAATCAAACTCTCTCGTGCGGAACTTGTTCATTATATCACAGCTCCAACCGTTTGTCAAGCACTTTTTTCAAAGTTTTTTCAACCAGTTCTCATCGCTGTGTGCCCTCTCTCAAGTGCTAGAACATAATACCATTTCCAGCCCCATTTGTCAACACCTTTTTTCGACTTTTTTCATCTTTTTTCCAACTTTCCCAGAACTAGTGTATACCGCCCTCTCATACCACCATATCTAGTTCGCATACCCGCCCTTTTTTCCCGCAAACCAGAGAATTGGGGGCAAAACCACCCAGAAAACCGCCATCAAAACCCCAGGAAGCCAGTCCGGCAAACGGTGCAACAGCCAAATACAGGCCACTGCAACGGTCATATTGGGCAACGGTGCCAACTTTTTCTCCACCGTTGGCACCCAAGCCCGCCAAATTTCCCCGCCGATTGCCGACAAATAGGCCACCAGACAGCCAAAGGACAGCAAAAGTAAAGCAGCCACCAAGCCCTCGAACCGCTCCATGACCCCAAACAGGGAGATGCTCTTGGTCATCATATAAAAGGGCTCGTCCACAGCGCCCGCCAAGCCCGCCCCCAAGGTACCCACGGTGACGGCAGAAATGGCCACGGTCAAAGCCACCGCCGTTGCCGTCCAACCGACCCCGGCAGACCGCCCCTCCCGGCGCAACCACAGCCCCGCCGCCGGCAACAGGGAAACCGCCAACACACCCGCCCCATCACCCATATATAATGTAGGGCGCAGGTACGCGATTGAAACCTCCATAGCGCCGAAGGCCAGGACGACCCCCAACGCAGGCAACACAAAGCAGGCCAAAATTCCGGCAAACCGCCCCACAGCCGCCCCGCCCGTGCCCCCGATCCAGCCGCAAATCGCCAACATGGACAGGGGCAACCAGGGGAACAATCCGGCCTGGGGAAAGGCACGCAAGGCCATGGACGCAGCGTAGGCCGTCAGCAGTCCGGTGGTCAGCAAATAACCGCCATAAACCCAGCTCCGCCCCACCTGCAACGATGCCACAATCCCACCAAGTGACGGTAAATTTTTCACTATTATAATGTATAGCCCCGCCAAAATACCGCAAATCAGCGCCGTCAGCCAGGAAATCTGGGCGCTCACCACGGTCAACGGCCCCACCATTGCGGCGGTTGTCATGGCGAAAAATTGGCGATTGGACACGGTCTCCCTACTCAAAAACGTAGCCTCCTTCCGCCGATTGGACGGTGAAAATTTCAACAGCTAAGCCCCCGGCCTGGGCGGATTTCAAGGCTTGGATGGTGGCCCCGCTGCTTTTGTCCCGGAAGTAGGCCGCCAATTCCACCGCGTCCCCCCGTCCGAAGTAAACCGCCGCCCCGGGGCGCAAACGGTCGTCTTCCAACATATCTTCGACCAGGTCACCGTCGCTCAAAACCACGGTTTTCACCGTGCCGAAAAAGGGCGTACCAGAGGCGGATTCCTCCAGGTTGGACATGGCGAGATGCCACGTTCCACCCTGCCCGACCAGGCCGTCCCCGCCGTCGATGACCACCTGGTTGCCCGATTTGGAGACCACCAAAACCTCCATGGGGCGCAGTTCGCCCACTTCGACACTTTCCACCGGATAGAGAAAAAAACCACAAATTATGAGCAAACCACAAAGAACCTTCAACTTTTTCCCCCTTTTTTTCATAGCACCGAACCGCTCCGCGAACTCCTAATTCCCTCCAAATCTTCGTCGTACCACCGCGTCGCCCCCCTCCAAATCGGAGAAGGGCGCCAGGTAGGGTTTGCCGTAGGACGTCAGCCCCGCCAAGTGCCCCACCAAGGCCATAAAGCCCAAAACCACCCCAACCAACCCCGCCAGGGAGGCCAATATGGTCAACCCAAACCGGCAAAGTCGGATGGCATTTGCAAAATCCCGCTGAGGCAATGCGAAGCCACAAATCCCCGCAACTGCCACAGCAATTAAAGCCGCCGGAGAAATAATCTGCGCCTCCACCGCCGCCGAGCCCACCACCAGACCGCCAATGATGGACACGGACTGACCGATGGACTGGGGCAACTGCAACCCGGCCTCCTGCAATATTTCAAAGGCCAAAAGCAGGAAAATCACCTCTAATATAGTTGGAAACGGAACATTTTCCTTGCTTGTAATGATGGACAACAACAACTTAGTCGGCAACATTTCCGGGTGATAGGTCGCCATTGCCACGTAAAGTGCCGGCAAAAGCAGGCTGACCATAAGGGCAAAATACCGCAATGCCCGCAGGGCGGTTGCTGTGACGTAGTCCCGGGCCGTGTCCTCGGTGGACTCCATAAGCCGTCCCAAATCCACCGGAACCAGGTATCCCACCGGCAATCCGTCCACCAAGATTCCCACCCGCCCTGCCAAGAGTGCCGTGGCAAACCGGTCAGCCCGCTCGGTGTACTGAACCAGCGGAAAGGGTGTGGTGCGGGTGCCAGAAATATATTCCTCCACGGCAGAGGGGGTGATAAGTCCGTCAATATTCATAGAATTTATCCGGTTTTTTGTCATTTCTACTAAATTTTCAGAGGTTTTGCCCTTGAGCCAAACAACAGACACGTTGGTCAAGCTGTCCTTGCCCACCACGGTCTGAAAAATCCGCAAATCCGGCGAACGCATATGATAGCGAATCAGTGTGGTATTGATACGCATGGTCTCGGTGAAGGCATCCTTTGCCCCCTTGACCGTGTTCTCCACCTGTGGAGGTGCCGGAAGCCGTTTCACCGGGGATTTTGTCTCAATGGAAATGGCACCCACAGAGGGAAAAAGCAGGATTGTAAAGCCATTTACCAGGAAATTCACAACTTCCTGAACAGTTTTCGCCGGCTTGACCACGGCGGCATAAATGTCCCGCCCCAAGGCATTTTCGTAGAGCGCCTCCATGGAATCCCCCGTCAAATCCTGCATGGTCGGACGGAGCACCAACTCCCCAATCTCCGCCCCAGCGGTCATGCCGTCGATGCAGTAGTAGTAAAGTTCTTGCCCTGAAATATTCAGTTTTCGCCACACAAAGTCGCCACAGTCCTGGAAAACAGCCAAAATTTGTTCGTGTTTCAAACCCTCACCTCACCGGTATCTTTTCCCAAATCCCCACAAATATTCACCTTGACCCACCCAAAAAAACGTGATATAGTAAAATTAACATAAATTAACCGTAAAGCGAGGGCGGTGCTCCCTACAATCCCCCATCACCGCACCATCGTCACCCTAAAATCACCAAAGGAGAACCATATGTCACACGTCATCGCCGCCCTGTCCACTGGCAACGTCCTGTCTGCCATCGGGATTTTGCGTCTGTCTGGAGACGGCGCAGTGGAAGTTGCTTCCAAAGTTTTCCGCGCGAAAAATGGCAAAAACCTGACTGAATATCCAAATCATCGCATGATTCTCGGTCATTTGTTGGATACCAAAGGCCGCGTCCTGGATGAAATCCTGGCAGTGGTCGCCCGCGGCCCCCACTCCTACACCGGCGAAGACACCGTGGAATTCCAGTGTCACGGCTCCCCCGCTGTCCTGGCAGAGGGGCTGTCCGCCCTGTTCCAAGCCGGCGCACGGCAAGCCACCGCCGGGGAATTCACAAAGCGAGCATTCCTATCGGGAAATCTTGACTTAACCCAAGCCGAAGCCGTCATCGACCTGATTCACGCGGAAACCGCCGAACAGGCCGCCAACGCCGCCGGTCAACTGGGCGGTGCCATCCTGTCCAAAATCGACCCAATCTACACAGATTTGACCCAAATTTGTAGCCATTTCCACGCGGTTTTGGACTACCCTGACGAGGACATCGAAGACTTCCAACTGGTGGCATTCCAAGGGCAAATCGCAGAGGGCATTGCCACACTATCCCAATTCCTGGAAAGTTTTCAGCGTGGTAAAATCCTAAAATCCGGCATTTCCACCGTCATTCTTGGCAAACCAAATGCTGGAAAGTCCAGTCTCCTCAACGCGCTGGCAGGCTTCGACCGTGCCATTGTCACCGACATCGAAGGCACCACCCGGGATGCAGTGACGGAAACCGTCCGCCTGGGCGACCGAACCCTCCGGCTCACCGACACGGCGGGCATCCGTGAAACCCTGGACCCCATCGAAGCCATCGGCATTGCAAAAGCGGAGCAAGCCGCTGGGGATGCCGACCTGGCACTCCTGGTTTTGGATGGCTCCCGCCCCCTCAGCCCCGAGGATTTTCGCGTTTTGGCGGCGGCAGAGCAGGTGCCAAAGGTCATCGCCCTGGTCAACAAAGGCGACCTCTCCCCCGCCTTCGACCCCGGGGAACTGCCCCTGGAAGCTCTGGCAATCAGTGCCAAAAAGTCCACAGGACTGGATAAATTAGAGGAAAAAGTGGGACAAATGTTCCCCACAGATGGAAATTACGACGGTAGTATCCTGACCAACACCCGCCAGGCCGAAGCCATCACCCGGGCAAAATCCGCCCTGGAAAATGCTCAAAATTCCATGGCCGGCCACACCCCCGACGCGGTGCTCATGGACGTGGAAGAAGCCATGTCCGCTCTGGGCGAACTGACCGGGCGCACCGTCCGCGAAGACATCACCGCCGACATTTTCGCCCGCTTCTGCGTGGGCAAATAATCGAGAACCCCGATAATTTACATAAAAAAGGAAAAATCCATGATATATTTCGACAATTCTGCCACAACCAAACCAAACTCTGCCGCCATCGCCGCCGTGGCCTTGGCAATGGAAACCCACTGGGGCAACCCCTCCGCCGTCCATCGCCACGGCATGGAAGCGGAAAAATTGCTTCAAACCGCCCACAAGCAAGTGGCAACCGCCCTGGGTGCCACCCCCGACCGGGTCTTTTTTACCTCCGGAGGCACCGAGGCCGACAACTGGGCCATCCAAGCCGCCATCCAATCCCGAGGAAAACGAGGCAAACATATCCTCACCACCGCCTTCGAGCACCACGCCATCCTCCATCCACTTGCCCAACTTTCTGCACAAGGATATGAGATTACCTACCTAAAACCGGACGAAAACGGAACAATTTCCCCAGAAAACTTCCGCACCGCTCTGCGTCCCAACACCGTTTTCGTCTCCATTATGATGGTCAACAACGAAATCGGCTCCGTCCAGGACATCGCCGCCATGGTCAAAGCCACCCGCCGACTGTCCCCCGATGCCCTGTTCCACACGGACGCTGTCCAAGGCTTTTTGAAAGTCCCCTTCAACGCAAAAACCCTGGGCGTGGATATGCTGTCCGTCAGCGGGCACAAAGTCCACGGCCCCAAAGGCGCGGGCGCATTGTACATCCGCACCGGCCTGAACCTGAAACCCTACCTCCTCGGAGGCGGTCAAGAGCGAGGCCTCCGCTCTGGAACGGAACCAATGCCCGCAATTTTAGGTTTTGCCGCCGCCGTTGATGCACAATTACCGACCTATAAAGCCGATATTTCCCATATGAATACGTTAAAAACCCAACTTTTAGACGGTATTTCTCAAATGTTTCACGTGAAACATTTAGGAACTTCCGAAGCCCCCCACATCGTCAACCTGTCCATCCCAGCGGTGCGCACCCAAGAAATCATCAACCGTCTGCAGGACCTAAATATCTACGTCTCCGCCGGTTCCGCCTGTGCCCGCGGCCACCGAAGCCACGTCCTAGAGTCCATGGAAATCGCCCCCGCCCTCATTGACGGCGCCGTCCGCATCAGCTTCTGCGCCGAAAACACCCCGGAAGAAGTGGCGACTTTGTTGTCTGCCCTCCAATCGTTCGGTTAAACTCGAAAAATAACTTGTCACACCAAGTGTCACAACTTGAACCCCCACAAATTCTATGTTAGACTAAAGATTGTACATATTATACACAACTTTTGAACAAACAAAGAATGGAGATGTGATGATGAAACAATTTTTAACCATCCTGCTCACCGCCACCCTTGCCTTAACCCTGGTGGCCTGTGGCGGAGAGACAGAGACAGTAGAAGTGGATGAAATCCAGGATGAAATCCAGGATGAAGTAGCCGTATCCACAGCGGCAACGGAAGAAAAAGAAGAAGCGCCCACCCAAGACGACAGCGCCCTAATTGCCGTTACCGAGGCCTATATGACAGCCTTCGCCCAGAACAATCTGGAGTCGGTGACCAATAAAATGAGCCCAACGGTGGAGCCAGTGGTGTCCGCGTCTGGAGACCTGTTGTCCATATTCCTGGGCACCGACCAACTGGCAGACATCACCCAATCCAAGCTGGTCTATTTTTCCCGCGACTCACTGGATAAACTGGCCTTAATCCTTGAATACCGCCCCACCGGAGAGGTGGATACCGTGTTTGTAAACGATGACCAAGCCATCCTCACCGCGGAATATCAACTGGTTGCAAGCGACGGCTCCAAAGAGGTCGCCGCACCCCTGACCATTGAGTTTGACCTGATTCAGGCAGGCGACGACTGGTACCTCAACGACCATCCCACCTTCATCGCAACCCAGGATGCAGTGGTCTTAACTCAGGATGACGAAGTGGTGGACAGCTTCGGAACCGGTCGCTTCACCGACCAATATACCTTGGACATGAGCCCATACAGTGGCGGTAGCACCGCCTATGTCTACGCCCTGTCGGAAGGCTATTTCACCGCGCCCCTGTCCAGCATCTACGACGAAGAAGAGGCGGATTTCATTGGAATCATCGATGAAGCGGGCATTTTAACCGGCTCCATCCCCGCCAAGCATTATGTCCAATCCTTCATCCACGACGGCGCATTTTTGGCAAAAGGCGACCTGGAAGAGGGGGACGACCTGTACTACCTGGTTCAGGTGGACGGCACCATTTCCTACGTTTTCCCCCAATACGCGCAAATTGTGTACAATGCTGCACCAGTTCCCCACCTTTTTGTGACAATCACCGAAACATCCTACGAGGGCGACTCCACTCTGGTTGGCCTCATGGATTTCCAAGGAAATTGGCTGGTTGAACCCACTGTGGATCAAGAATATCTAGCCATGTTGCCCGAGGACGTGGACACCAGCAAACTACTCAATGACAGCTACAACGCCTTGGAAACCTTGATTTTGACCTATATCAGCCCAACCGCCTACATGGTGGACTTCTCTGGCTCCAATTTCCCAGGGCAATCCTCCTCTCTCCGTTGCATCAAGCTGGCAGACGCCCAAGAAATGGTCGTGGACAGCCTGGGCACATACACCAAAATCACCTCCGACCTGTGCTTCACCGACGACTGCTCCGCCATCTATTATCGTGGAACTAGCAACTTCGGTGACCTCTACCGCTTAGATTTGACCACAGGCGACTGCCAAAAGCTTACAGACGCATCCCTATCCCTGGGCTCCAACTTTGACTATGGCATGTACCTCCAATCCAAGTTCGGCTATTGCACGTTGGACGGCGAAATGGTCATAGACTTTGCGGATTTCCCAACCATGGAGGACAAGTCCGATATGGCGGACTTCACCTATGGATATGTGCCCATTGTGATGAACGGCTATTACACCCTCTTGGATACCACCGGGGCATTTGCCTTCGAGCCCAAGGAGTTCGGCGACACAGCCTATGATGCCGTAGCGCTGATTGAGATGATTTCAGAGAACACCTTTTACAACAAAAACCTGGACACCATCGAAAGCGTCCAGGGCGAGGTGCTCTTTGAAATTCCCAGAGAAAGCAAGGTGTATTTCAACGTAAACCAGCTGTTCCTAGATGACGGCGAACACCGATACTTCATCGACGAAACCGGTCAACCAAAATACTAACATAAGCGCAAAGAAAACCGCCCCTTTTGGGGCGGTTTTTGTTGTATTGGAAACTTATTCGCTCTTTGTGCAGGCGATGTTCAGTTCTTCCAGTTGCTTGACTTCCACAAAATCAGGGCTGTCGGTCATTGGTTCGGAAGCGGTTTGAATCTTGGGGAATGCGATAACGTCCCGGATGGATTCGGCGCCAGCCATGAGCATACACAGCCGATCCAAGCCGTAGGCCAACCCGCCGTGAGGGGGTGCGCCGTATTTGAACGCGTTGATCAAGTGGCTGAACCGCAGTTCCACGTCCTCGTCGGAGAGACCCAGTGCGCGGAACATGGTCTGTTGCATTTCAGGGGTGCTGATACGGATAGAGCCGCCGCCCAATTCACAGCCATTCAGCACAATATCGTATGCTTTTGCCCGACAATTGGCCTTATCTGTCTCCAAAAGTTCGATATCTTCGTCCATTGGCGCGGTGAATGGATGGTGCATGGCG
>JAWXUJ010000047.1:0-8265 GCA_044432765.1 Eubacteriales bacterium
TCACAAGTGACAGCAGGTTGACCGGCGTGGTTGTAGAGGGTTTGGACGACTTGTGCGTATTCAGCGTCGTCTTCGGCGTAGAACAGGCCATCTTCGTAACCTTGCATAATGCCAGCCTCTACCACATAGGAGAGGGCGGGGTTTTCAGCGGATTCAGTGACATCCATGGCGGCAACGGAGCCGACAACCATGGTCAAAGCAAGGATGGCGGAAAGAAGTTTCTTCATGTTTTGTACCTTTTTCTTTCTTTGAATTGAACCAATCGATTCAGTAATACCCATAGTATAGCAGACAGTCAAAGTAAATGCAATGTAAAAATCAAGTGAAATAGTATAAATGAAAAGTTTGTGGAAACTGTGAGCTTTTGGGAAAAAGACAGGGAAAAAATTGTACATAGGGACAGGCGAGCGGGGAATAGATTTGTTTTATGGAGGTGATACGCCATGTTATCAATGGCAGCTTGGCTCATGCTCAGTGGCATGATGCAATCCCTGCGCCTCGCGGGGAACACAGGGTCATTCCCGAAACCTTTGGGGGTAAAAGAAGAGGCATTCTACCTGGAAAAAGCATCAAAAGGGGATTTAGAAGCCAGAAATATCCTAATAGAGCGAAATCTCCGACTGGTCGCCCACATTATGAAAAAATACTACACCGCTACCTCTGATCAGGAGGATCTAATCTCCATCGGCACCATCGGCCTCATCAAAGGCATCTCCACCTTCGACCCCACCAAAGGCGCGCGTCTCGCCACCTACGCTGCTAGATGTGTAGAAAATGAGATACTCATGCACTTTCGGAGTCAGAAGAAGAGTAGTGGGGATGTGTCGTTGTCGGAGTGTATTGAGACAGGGAAGGATGGTAATGCCCTGTCACTGTTGGATGTGATTTGCGCCAGTGACGATTTGTTTGAGAATCTCAGCACCAAGGAGGCTCACGGTCAGCTATACGAAACCATGGCACGGATCATGACCAAGCGAGAAAAGCTGATTCTCACCCTCCGTTACGGCCTGGGCGAAACCCAATCCCATGCCCAAAGAGAAATCGCCCAACTACTAGGTATCAGCCGTTCGTATGTCTCCCGATTGGAGAAAAAAGCCCTAGAAAAGCTCCGGCGGGAGTTGGAGGGTCGATAGGGAAGTGGCAGAAACAAATTTTCATTGTTTCTGCCATGTTTAAAAAGACGAATGGTGGTGGATGTATATTTCGCCCCATTTGCCCCACGTGCAAGGCCTAATTGCGTCGGCCGCTTATCTATTTGTGGCAGTCTTGCCTTGTAGCGGATTTACCTATGCAGAGGCTTGCTTGGATATGAAAAGTGAAAACTGGCAGCAGTGTCACAGCCATGCCTATGCCTATTTTGGCGGCGCAACTCGGTTACTAATTCCAGATAATCTAAAAACCGGGGTGACCAAAAACACACGCTATGACACCTCGTTAAACGCCGGATACCAAGAATTGGCCTAGCATTATGGCACGGCCATTGTACTTACAAGGGTGCGTAAACCCTAAGACAAAGGAACCGTAGAAGGGGCGGTCAAATACGCGACCACCTGGATCACGGAGGCATTGCGAAACCAAAAATTCTTTACGCCGGTGGAAGTCCAATTTGCAGTACCTGCAAAATTAGAAGAACTAAACGATCGTCCCTACCAGAAGCGTAGAGGAAGCCGTCGCTTGGCCTTTTTGGAAGAAGAAAAGAAATTTTTAATTTCACTATCAAAAGAAGCGTACCAGCCAACCCAGTGGAAACAGGCCACTGTGCGTAGGATGCTGCTGATGCCACTACTTTTTCGTCCTTCAGCCTGTGGATGCCATCTTGGAAGGTCACTGGAGTCAAGGCGGAGTTATGGCATAGGTTGACAAGTTTTCTGTTTTTTTCAAAGATGTCAATGGAGATTTCTCCCTTACTGTTACAGCCGTGGGGGGGATTCTCCAAAATGTTGGACAGCAGCCCCAGCAAGTCTCGTTGTCCTAATGGAGATTCTGCGCGGATGCTAGCTTTGGAGCGAAACTCCAATTCTACATCCTTCTCTTTGCTGTGGTAGAACTCCAAAATGTTGTTGACCAAGGATGGTCGCAATGACAAGGATGGCTTTTCGCCAAAAGGGATTGATCGTATTCTGCCAAGTAGGCCAGCAATTCGGCGTGTTGAGACCCTTTCAAAAAGGCTGCAATGGCCTGGCTGTGGTGGCGTAAATCGTGACGCATAATCCGTGCTTGCACTTCGATGTCCATCTTACTATTTGCGCAGCTTCGCTGTGCTTCTTCAATCAGCAAATATCACGTTGTGATTCTTGCTGATTGATTCATTGGCCACTATACAAAGAAAAATAGGCCTCACGCAAAAGGGGATAAGCCACCCGAGGAACGGGCAAAACAGATTCATCCATCATGGTTAGCTGTTGTCTCTGCAAATTTTGTATATGGTGAAGATTGAGAAGATAGGCTCTGCCACAGGTGAACATATAAGAGTAGCCACCCAACTGATCGCTGATTTCAGCGAAGGTCATTCGCACGGAATGTACTTGACCGTCTTCCATATGGACCTCTCCAATGTGGCCTCTTTGCTCGTAGTACATAATTTGCCTTACATTGAGCGCGACGGAACTTTTTCCAACCACTGCCACCCAAATGTCCGGTAGTTCCGGCTGGGAAGGTTCAATTTTTTGTAAATATGCCACCATTGCCGCTTCTTGCACGGGCTTGAGCAAATACCCTAGGGCGTGCACCCCGAAGGCTGCCAGCGCGAAATCTGGAGTTATAGTCAGGAAGACAATGGGGAGGTTATTATGGGTGTTGCGGATTTTTTGCGCAGTTTCCATACCGTTGATTCCATCCATGTAGATATCTAAAAAGAGTAAATCCAGGCTGAAGCCGTCAGCCAAATTAGCCAACAATGCTTCGCCACTGGAGTATTCTAAAATGTGAAAACAGGGCGTATGTGCCAAAAGCAGAGCCTTTAAGTGTTCTCGTTCTGATGGCAAATCGTCGCAAATACCAATGCGCATGGCTCCACCTCCTTTTCGAACATTATACTGGAGAAGGTGTATTCTGTCTACACCTTTATGGAAAAAAGGACAAAATATCATCACAATTTGAACAAATCATCTCGAATGTTGGAGATGCCTTTTTGTTCAAGGCTTGCATTTTGAAAATCACTGTGGTATAATCATCCTACAAGTATAGGTGATACGAATAAAGGTCACAAAAAAGGATGGTGCTTATTTTGAGTGAAGGAATGGTCAAACGCTACTCTCTTTCCAAACAAATTTCGGAAAAACTAGAGAGCATGATAGGGGAAGGGGAGTTCGCTGTTGGGGAGAAAATCCCCAGTGAAAATGAACTGGTGACCTATTTCGGTGTCAGTCGCAACACCCTTCGTGAGGCCATCCACTCCTTGATTTTGGCAGGGGTGTTGGAGGCTAAACAGGGGGCAGGAACCTTCGTTCGATCCAAAAATCGGTTCCGTGCCAACATGGATCAGCAGCTTTCTCAATGCAGTACAGCCGATATCATCGAAGCGCGCACCGCCTTGGAATTATCCGTGGTAAAGTTGGCTTGTGACCGTAGAACAACGGAAGATTTGGACTTTATCATGGCAGAACTGCAAAAAAGAGGTCAGCTAATCAACACAGAAAAAGAGCATACCACCACGGATTTGGCCTTCCATATCGCCATTGCCAAAAGCTCCCACAACCAAGTTTTGGTTGAACTCTACCACGCACTGGCTGTCCATATGGACAGAACCATCTCCGAGAGAAACAGGGAAACCACCATGACCCACCAAGAAATTGACGCAGTTCACGCCCAGTTATTCGTGGCCATCTGCGAAAGAGATGTGGAAAAAGCACAAAGCTGTGTGCACAAAATTATGGAAATCTAACAGTAATTTTTTTTCGCTGAAAAATCCATTGACAAACCTCATTTGGGGTGTTAGGATAAGGCTACATCAAAGGATTGGCTTGTTTTAACTTGTAGGATGATTGGATATATCAAAAAATTAAAAGTACAAGCGGACAGCCTATGAAAGGGGAATATTTTGAAACAAAACAAAGCGCTTGGTTACGCCGCCATCACGTTGGTCGCCATCATTTATGGCGTGTCCTATATGGCGCGAAACATCATCACCGACACCAAGGCGGTGGACCCGACAGGCATTACTTGCCTGATGCTCCTCATTATGGCAATCGCATTTGCTATTTACAACATTTCCACCAAAAAGTCCATAATTATCGAAAAAAAGGACGTATTTATTGTACTTATCTCTGGTTTTATTGGTGCATTTTTGTTCCAAACACTGACCAATCTAAGCGTATCCCATGTGGGCGCTGGCATTCCATCTCTGGTCTTTGGCCTAGCTACGGCCTTCGCCCTGATCATCAATGCGGTGGTCTATAAGAAGAAAAGTAATGGCCTGGGATGGGGCGCTGTTGCGCTTAGTATGGTCGGTCTTTGTATCGTCACCGGCATCACACCACAGACTTTTGCAGACACCAACTTGTTGGGTTATGGTATGTCAATCGGCGCGGCACTGGCCTGGGTGGTCTACTGCTTTCTGGCTGATAAAATCTCTGCAAAGTACGAAAAAACAGTCCTGCTCTTTTGGAATGCTGTGGTCGGCGCTGTGTGCTCCGCACCATTTTTGCTTATTTATCCCATCGATGGTGTCGCATTCCAAGCCAACTTGTGGCCTATTCTGGGTGCGCTCATCGTTTTGGGGTTGTTCAACGCAACCTTGGGCAAATTTCTCAACGTCTATGCTATTAAAATCATCGGCGTGAATATGTCCAATATCTTCTTAAACTTCATGCCCATCGCCACCCTGCTGTCGGTTTTTCTGGTCTATGGAACAGCGCCAAAGGTCAATGAAATCATCGGTGGCATCATTATCATCGGTTCTGTACTCCTGCTGGGCGTGGCAGAAAACCGTAAAACATCCGTCAAATAAGCGCCAAGGCGCACACTAAATTATATTTTTAAGGGGACAATCTTATGAAATCTTTGATGAAACTGTTGGATGACCAACAAATTGCACTGGTACACGAAGAAGCCCTAAAACTCCTAGAAACCATGGGTATGAAGTTCAACAACGACGAAGCCTGTCAATACTTCAAAGATGCAGGTGCAACGGTGGAAGATCATGTCTGCAAAATTCCTCGGGAAATCATCACCCGTTGCCTAGCTACCGCACCCAACAGAAAAGACTTCACCCTCTACGGTCGCACTCCCGAACAGGATTGGAAAATCGAAGACCATAAGCCCTCTATGCACGCCATGACCATGGCAGTCAACGTTCTCGATCCCATCACTGGTGAAGTTCGGCCTGCTACCAACCACGATTTGGCAAAAATGACCCAAATTCTGGAGCTAATGGACTGCGTCAGCGCCGCTTCTGCCCCTGTCACCCCACAAGACGTTCCCCTGGATGCCGCCGACTGGTACACTTGGGCCACCAGTATCAAGCACACAACAAAGCACATCACCGGTGGGTGCGTCGGTAAACAAGGCGTTTACGATGCCGCAAAAATGGGCGCCATCGCCTTGGGCAGTGAAGAAGCCTTCGCCGCTCGTCCCTTCCTGTCTGTCTGGGCATTGACCTCTCCTCCTCTCTGCGCCTCTGAAAATATGTGCAACACCGTTATGGCAGCCGCCGAAATGGGCATGTGCAACGTGATTTCCTCCGGCGGTATGTTGGGAATGTCCTCTCCAATGACCATGGAAAGTGCCTTCATCCACACCCACGCCGAAATTATGGCGGTCATCGCCTTGGCACAACTGGTTCGCCCTGGCGCACCTGTGATTTACTCCAGCTTCATCCGTAGTGTGGATATGCGTACCATGTGCGTGGGCATGGGCTCTCCCGAATCCTCTTTGATGCGCGGTTGCATGGCACAAATGGGCAATATGTTGGACTTGCCAGTCCAAGTTCCCACCATGCTTCGTGACGGCAAGGTCTTGGATGCACAAGCTGGCTTTGAAACTGGCCTGGGCGGCCTGGTTGGCGCAATGACCGCCGACTATTTGGTAACCACCCAACTGGACTCCGATCTTGTTGTGGATTATGCCGACTTCCCATTCAGCAACGAATGCTTCCAACAAATTCTCCGCGTTCTTCGTCCATTTGACTTCTCCGAAGAGCGTATGGCTTTGGACAACTTGGCACAAGTGGGTCACGAAGGTAGCTTTATGACCTCCATGCACACCTTTGCCCACTGGCGCTCCGAACTGTTGACACCAGATTTGGTAGAGCGTGACAACTACACCAACTGGGCAGCCAAGGGTAGCAAAGACATCCGTCAAAAATCCCTGGAGCGCGCCCTGGAAATCATGGAAAAAGCCGGCGAAGAACCTTTGCTGACCAAGGAACAATGCGATGCCATTGACGCTGTGGTGGAAAGCTCCCTGACCAAAACCTCCCGCGTCAACCAGTAAATAGGGGAGGGCTTATGAAGCAGAACAAAACCCTTGGCTACGTTGCCATCACTGTGGTGGCAATCATCTATGGCGTGTCCTATATGGCGCGAAACATCATCACAGATACCAAAGCTATGGACCCGGCCGTCATCACCTTTCTCCAACTGGCCATTATGGCAACTCTGTTCTTGGCCTACAATTTGGTCACAAAAAAGTCCATGAAACTGGAGAAAAAGCATCTACCTATCATCTTTTTAAGCGGTTTTGTGGGAACATTCCTGTTCCACACCTTGACCAATCTGTCCGTTTCCCATGTGGGGGCAGGGGTGCCATCTCTTCTATTTGGCTTGGCAGCGGCATTCTCCCTCATTGTGAACACCTTGGTATTCCGGAAAAAAACCAGCCTCCTGGGCTGGGTGTCAGTGGTCATCGGACTGGGCGGACTGTACATCATCATGGGCATCACGCCGGACAATTTTGCCGACACCAACTTGTTGGGCTACGGCCTGTCCATTGGTTCCGTCATGGCGTGGGTGGCCTACTGCTTCCTGGCTGACAATGTGCCGGTGCACTACGAAAAAAGCGTGATTTTGTTCTGGAATGCACTGGTAGGCACCGTGGTGTCCGCACCTTTCCTAGTCATCTATCCCATGGACATGGCTTTGGTTGCCCAAAATATGAGCAGTATCCTCATTGCCTTGGTGATTTTAGGGGTGTTTAACGCCACATTTGCCTATTTCCTCAATATTTTCGCCATCAAATTGATTGGCGTGAATATGGCAAATATTTTCCTCAACTTTATGCCAATCGCAACGCTGGCAGCGGTATTCCTGGTCTATGGCACCGCACCAAAGACCAACGAAGTCATCGGTGGTCTGGTGATCATCGCCTCCGTCCTGCTGATGGGCTACGCGGAAAACAAAAAATCCATTGCAAAATAAAGCCAAAACAGGGCAAGTACGTTGTGCTTGCCCTGTTTTTTATGGGAAAATCGAGTTGATAGATGGGTATCTCTAAAAAAACTTGACAAATGCGAGGAATTTGTGTATAGTAACTGTACTAGATGTACTAATACGGTTAGACAGAAAGGGGATGAAACCTTGATTGCGTTGAACCACCGAGATGGGAAACCTATCTATCAGCAGATTATTGACGGCTTTCGCCACCACATCGCCCTGGGAATTTTGGAGCCTGATGAAAAATTGCCAGTGTCCGGGAGCTTGCCACCCAACTTGCCATCAACCCCAACACCATCCAACGCGCCTACCGCCAGTTGGAGGCCGAGGGATTGACCTACTCCATTTTGGGGAAGGGTTCCTTTGTGGCCTCCAAAACCGACCAGATGGCGCCGTATCGTCAGGTACAGCAGGAGATCATACGGCAGGCAATGAAGGAATTGCGAACCCTGGGGCTGTCCCAGTCGGAGATGGAATCCATCTTGCGTACCCTTGTGAAGGAGGAATTTGAGAAATGATAGAAGTGAAAAATCTGGTCAAAACCTTTGACCGGTTTCGTGCCCTGGATGACTTGACCTTGACCGTGCCACAGGGGTCAATCTACGGCCTGGTCGGCCCAAATGGGGCAGGGAAGTCCACAGTGATTCGGCACATCACCGGCGTGATGCGCCAGGATAGTGGCAGTGTTACCATCGGTGGGCAACCGATTTATGAAAATGTGGCAATTAAGTCGAAGATGGCCAACATTCCAGATGATTTGTTTCATTATCCCCAGGCAAACATTCGGGAAATGAAGCGGTTCTACCAGGGAATATACCCAGGATTCGATACGATACTCTATGAAAAATTGAAAGAAATCTTCCAACTGGACGAAAAACAGCCCATGCGCCGTCTG
>JAWXUJ010000048.1:0-8111 GCA_044432765.1 Eubacteriales bacterium
ATCTCCGCAAAGTTGGTGTGGACGGAGGTGAAAATGTCAGAGCCAAAGCCCTTGCTTGCCAATCGCTCTGTGGTTTTGACGATTTCGATGGGGTCCACATCCAGGCCGTAAACGTGGCCTTTGCCCTGGAGTTGTTCCAACATTTTGGCGGTGTGACCGCCGTAGCCCAGGGTGGCATCCAAGCCCTGTTGGCCTGGTTGAATCTGCAAAAACTCCAGAATTTCCGACACCATAATGGAAATGTGCATCCCCGCAGGGGTATTGCCCTTGGCGATGATTTTCTCCACTTCCCCCTGGTACTTTTCCGGGTTGTGCTCTTTGTATTTTTCGCGAAACGTTTTCGGGTGGGTTCCGCTGTAGCGCACCCGACGTTTGTGGCCTTTTTCTTCCATGTGGAACCTCTTTTTTTCGTATTTTCGTCATTATATCACACTTTTCCGAGAAAAGAAACTTGCAATTTGACCAAATTTATGGCATTATAGTGTTACAGTTTAAATGAGGAGAGTGTCCAATGTCTGAAAAATCCTATCGCAAAGAACTTTTGGTCTGTTTTGGGATGCCTGTGGACGAAAATCCCACAGTGATTCCCATGAATGCCGCCTTTTCCCAGTTGGGTCTGGACTACATCTACAACAGCTGTCTGGTTACCCCGGACAACTTGAAATCCGCCGTGAACGGCATCCGCGCCATGGGGCTGAAGGGTGGCAACTGCACCGTCCCTCACAAGGTTGCCGTCATGGAACATCTGGATGAAATCATGGAAGATGCCGCCCTCATTGGTGCGGTCAACACCATGTTCTGGAAAAACGGGAAACTGTGCGGCGGCAACACCGACGGCAAGGGTTACATCATGTCCATGGAGCAGGCAAGTCTGCCCATCGCGGGCAAGCATTTCGTGATTTTAGGTGCCGGTGGCGCCGCCAAGGCCGTCAGTGTGGAACTGGCGCTCCACGGCGCCTCTGCCATTACCATCGTCAACCGCACCGTCTCCAAAGGGGAGGAACTGGTGGCGAAAATCAATCAGCACACCGCCTGTAAGGCCGATTTCGTCCCCTGGAGCGCCACCTATTCCGTGGCACCCACTGCCGATTTCGTCATCAACTGCACCGACATTGGCCTGTACCCAGACCCCAATATGCCCAATGTGGACATGGGCTCTTTGACCCCCAATATGGTAGTCTGCGACGTGATCCCCAACCCGCCAAAAACCCGCTTTTTGCAAGAGGCACAATCCCGCGGTTGCAAGACCTTTGACGGCCTGTCCATGCTGGTCAACCAGGGCATTGTAGCCTTGGAGCTATGGACCGGTCTCACGGCCGACCCCGCTCCTATGAAGGCGGCATTATCAAAAGAATTCGGAGTGTAATGTATGAAAGAAAAAAAAGGATTCCAAAGCCAATGGGGCTTTATTCTGGCCTCTGTTGGCTCTGCCGTGGGCATGGCAAACGTCTGGGGCTTCCCCAATAAACTGGGTGGCAATGGCGGTGGCGCATTTCTGCTGGTCTACCTGTTTTTCATCTTTATTTTCAGCTATGTCGGCCTGCCTGCCGAATTTGCCATCGGACGTTGGGCAAAAACCGGCACTCTTGGCTCCTATGAAAAAGCCTGGGGCACCCGAGGTAAAACCGCCGCCAAAGCCGGTGGGCTGTTGGGTTGGTTGCCCCTCATCGGCTCCCTGTGCATTGCAATCGGCTATGCCGTCATCGTGTCCTATGTGGCAAAAGCCCTATTCAACTCCCTGACCGGCTCTCTTATGACCGCCGATGTGGTCACCTGGTTTGACGGATTCTCCACCGTATCCTATTCCGTCATACCCTTCCACATTTTTGTGGTGGTTACCACACTTTTGACCCTGTTCCTCGGGGCAAAAAGCATTGAAAAAACCAACAAAATTATGATGCCTGTGTTCTTCATCATCTTTGTAATCCTGGCAATTCGCATTGCCCTGTTGCCCGACGTCATGGAGGGTTACGCCTTTATGTTCATCCCCCGGTGGGAAGAACTTCTGGACCCAATGGTCTGGATTTGGGCCATGGGACAAGCCTTCTTCTCCCTGTCCATCACCGGCAGTGGCATGATTGTCTACGGCTCCTATCTGTCCAAGAAGGAGGACGTAGTCGCCGTGTCCGGCAAAACCGCCCTCTTCGACACCATCGCCGCCATTGTGGCTGCACTGGTCATCATCCCCGCCTGCTTTGCCTACAACTTGGATGTTGGCTCCGGCCCTGCCCTGTTGTTCCAAACTCTGCCCACCATTTTGCAGGACATCCCCTTCGGCAACTTTTTCGCCATTATTTTGTACGTTGCCATGATTTTCGCCGGCATCAGTTCTCTGCAAAATATGTTTGAAGCTGTGGCAGAATCCATCCTTCACAAGTTCCCAAAAATGAGCCGGAAGGCCGTTTTGATTCTGCTGGCAGTCCTCTGTCTGGGCGTGGGCATCAACATGGAGGCCATCTCCCAATGGGGTCCCTGGATGGACTATGTCTCCATCTACATCATCCCCATCGGCGCAACCCTGGGTGCCATCACCTGGTTCTGGGTCATGAAAAAAGACGTACTCTTCAGTGCCATCAACCAAGGGGCCATCAAAAGACAGGGAAATTCCTGGTACTATGTTGGCAAATATCTGTACGTTCCCTTCGCCATCATCCTCTGCGGTATGGCATTGTTCTTCCAGATTGCATTTTAAGATGAAAAAACGGTTGCATGGAAATGCAACCGTTTTTTATGTATGTTATTGTGCCAACAACACCCGGTCGTTTTCCATGGCGGTGCCGGAGATTTCGGCGAATTTTTGGAGCAAATCGGTTTTTGTCAGCTTCATTTTTTCCTCACCGGAGATGTCCAGGATGATTTTGCCCTGGTTCATCATGATGATCCGGTTGCCATGCTTGATGGCATCGTTCATGTTGTGGGTGATCATCACCGTGGTCAACTTGTTGTCCGAGACGATTTTGTCGGTCAGGGTCAACACCTTGGCAGCGGTGGCTGGGTCCAAAGCGGCGGTGTGCTCGTCCAAGAGGAGGAGCTTTGGCTTTTGGATGGTTGCCATCAACAACGTCAGCGCTTGCCGTTGACCACCAGACAGAAGCCCCACCTTGGATGTCAACCGGGTTTCCAGTCCCAAATCCAGAGTTTTCAAGGCTTCGATGTAGCCAGCTCTCTCCTTCCCTGTGATACCTGGAAGCAGGGTGCGCATTTTGCCGCGGCGGGCGGCGAGGGCCAGGTTTTCTTCAATTTGCATGGTGGGGGCGGTGCCCATCATGGGGTCTTGAAAGACGCGACCGATATAAGCAGCTCTCTTATGCTCTGGTAGGGCAGTGATGTCCTTGCCGTCGATGATGATTTCGCCACTGTCCACAGGCCATACGCCGGCGATGGCATTAAGGGTGGTGGACTTGCCAGCGCCGTTGCCACCGATGACGGTGACGAAGTCGCCGTCGTTGAGCACCAGATCCACACCATTCAGGGCTTTTTTCTCGTTGATGGTGCCAGGGTTAAAGGTTTTAAAAATGTTTTTCAATTCAAGCATTGGTAGCATCTCCCTTCACATGGCTTTGGGCATATTTCTTTTTCCAGTATGGCACAGCCAGGAAGATGGCAACCACGGTGGCGGACAGGAGTTTCAGGTAGTTTGCATCCAGTTTCAGCCACAGGACGAATTGGAGGACGATGTAGTAAATCACGGCACCCAGGACAACTCCCACCATTTTCATGGCAAAGTTGCGGAAGATTTTGTTGAACAGTGCACCACCGATGATAACGGCTGCCAGACCAATGACGATGGCACCACGACCCATGTTGATGTCGGCGAAACCTTGGTACTGAGCAAGCAATGCGCCAGACAGTGCTACCAAGCCGTTGGAAATCATCAAACCCAAAACGATGGTGCGACTGGTGTTGATGCCCTGGGCACGGGACATATTCTGGTTGGCACCAGTGGCACGAAGGGATGCACCCAATTCTGTGCCAAAGAACCAGTATAGCACTGCGATGATGACCACGATAAACACACCCACCACAAAGAGCGGATTTTCCAGCAGGTTGGTGCTTTTCACCTTGCCCAAAGACACCAGCAAGTCCATGTTGTTGGCATTAAGGGATTGGTTGGCCTTGCCCATAATCATCAAGTTGATGGAGTAGAGGGCCAGTTGTGTCAAAATACCAGACAGAATGGCAGGGATGCCCATGGCGGTATGGAGTATACCAGTGATAAATCCGGTCGCCATACCTGCCAGCACGGCAATCAACATAGCCAGCCACAGACTTTGTCCATTTAATAGCAAAATAGCGCAGACAGATGCACCAGTACAGATGCTACCGTCTACGGTCAAGTCCGCAATATCCAAAATTTTATAGGTAATATAAATACCCAAAGCCATAATGCCCCAGATTAACCCTTGGGATATGGCCCCTGGCATGGCGCCCGCCAGCTGTGACAGCTTCAGCGACGCGAAATACACTCCGATGTCCATAATTCTCATGTCCTTTCTTAATTAAAACCGCCCCCTCGGTTGAGGGGACGGTTAGATTCCCTAGTGATATTAACCGATGGCTTCGTAGCCTTCAGGTGCTTCCAGACCCAGGTTTGCAACGATAGTTTCGTTGTATTTGGGAGTGAAGTCTGGGGAATATTCGATGGGCATGGTGGAGATGTCGCCGCCGTTTGCCAGGATTTCCACAGCCATGTTACCGGTGGCATAGCCCAGGTCGTAGTAGCTGATGGACAGGGTGGCAACGCCACAACCGCCGCAGATGCCTTCTTCACCAGCGATGACAGGTACGCCAGCAGGTTGGCAAATATTGTCGATGATGCCAGTGTTGGAAGCAACGGTGTTATCGGTAGGAACGTAGATGACGTCGCTTTCATCGGCGGCACTCATGCAGATGGAAGACAGATCATTGGAATCGGTAAAGGGATAGAAGGAGCAGACATAACCCATTTCGGTCAGGTATGCGTCGATCACATCCACTTGGTATTGGGAGTTGGCTTCAGCGGAGCAGTACAGCAGGCCGACGGTTTCAGCATCGGGGAACCACTCAGCGACCATAGCGGCTTGTTCGTCCAGAGGAGCCAAGTCAGAGGTGCCGGAGATGTTGCCACCGACCAGGCCGTCAAAGCCGTCGATGCCCAGAGCCACGCCGTATTCGGTGACGGAGGTGCCCAGGATGGGGATTTCTTGGGTGCCAGCAATGGCGGCTTGAAGAGCTGGGGTTGCGTTTGCCATGATCAAGTCCACTTCAGAGGAGACAAAACCGTTGACGATAGTTGCGCAAGTGGGGGTGTCGCCTTGTGCGTTTTGCAGGTCAAAGGTGACTTGACCAGGCATGGCTGCTTCGACGGCATCCATAAAGCCTTGGGTAGCGGCATCCAAAGCATCGTGTTGCACCAGTTGACAAATGCCGATGGAGAAGGTTTCGCCGGAAGTGGCTTCTGCCACAACTTCTTCAGTGGCTTCAGCAGCTTCTGTTTCTTCGATGATAGCATCCAATTCTTCATTGGCCACATCCAAAGCAGCGTCCAGTTCGTCCAAATCAGCGCTGGACATACAACCAACCATAGACAATGCCATGGTGCCAGCCAGCAAAAGTGCAAGTAATTTCTTCATAATCTTTCCTCATTCTTTGTTAGTTTTGCTTTTTCGCTTTATACCACTACAGTATAACTCGTTAAAGTAAAAAAATCAATCAACAACATACACAAAGTAATATTCTTTTTGTATCAATTTTTGAACAAAATGTTAAAAATGCACATTTCCCAGAGGAAATGTGCATTTTTCATTATTTTGTTTTCGCTATTTTCAATTCCAGACGCTCTGCTTTGGTTTTGGCGAAGTGTTCCAGGATAGGCACTAGGACAATAACCACCAGGCAGACGGTGAAGCCACCGTTGTAGAGGCAGAGCCCGCCGTAAAGAGCCGGTACACTGGTGACCAACAGGGAGTGGAGTCCACCGGCGATAACACCCCAGACCCAACCATAGACCCCCGCCACAGGGGCAATGCCCATGGCGAAGCACAGGCCAACCACAATGGATTGGGCGTTCAAATCGTAGACACTGACCAAGCTGGCGAGAACATAGCCGAGGGCCACAGGCCAGATGTTGCCCAGATGGGCACCGGCGAAGCCGACGGAAATCATGCAGAAAACCACACCGATGGTGGGGCCAGTCCAGGTGGCGCCGATGGCGATGTAGTATGCCACCGCCGCAAGGCCGAAGAGGCCAAGGCTAATCAGGGACAAGCCGTGACCGTACTTGGCGGTGAAATCCACCTTATGCCCGGTGTCTTTCAGCATTTCCTTCAAGCCTTGGAAAGACTTGCCGTTGACCCAGTAGCCGTAACCGATGCACAGGACAAATGCCACCACGCAGAAGGCGGTACATAAAACTTGGTAGCCATCACTGAGTACAGCTTGCATTTCGTCCAACTCCCCACCTAATGAGGTGTAGAGGATGGCGCGCATCAAAAAGCCCATCATGCCGATTGGCAAGGCGGCGGAATAGATGCTGAAACCCTTGTGGACATTGGGAGAGTGGGCACAACCGGCGGCGGTGAGATATCCGAACAATCCACCGATTAAAAGTGCCATACAGACACCAAACAGGGTAAAACCGTGTATTTCAAGACCGGGATATCGCCACAGCATATCACTGACAAAAGGCGACAGACCAGTGGCAAAAATGCCAAAGTTGACCACCGAAGCCATGGGTTTTTTATGGAGCAAGGCATAGAGGAAAGCACCGCCCAAACAAGGCCAGACATTGATGACGTTCATGCCAAAGAAGGCAAATCCGGTGGTCAAAAAGAAGGCAATGCCACTGGCGCCCACGATTTTATAACCAGGAATGGACATGAGCAGACAGCAGACGATGCCCAACAGACCAACGTTTAAGAAGGTAGCAGACACACCGCCAATGACAAAGTAGTCGGTGGTGACCTGGGAAGGATAGAAGATGATGTTCTTCAATCCGGTGAGCATATCAGCCCGGTCACTGGCAAGGAGTGCCATGACCAAAAAAGCAACGGAAAATCCCCAAAATGCCTTTAAAATTGGGCTAATTTTGGTTTTTTGTACAGTATTCATAATAAAACTCCCCTCATTTGCCAAAAGGCAAACTACGTTTCTTGCTAGGATGTGACAGTCTGTGATTGACTGCGGGATAAAATAGCCCCTCCGCTAGGCGAAGGGGCTATGAAATTGAAAATTAGACCAACTTTGCGGCGGCTTCCACCACGTGTCCAATGAGGACGGAGGTGGTCACAGTGCCCACACCACCGGGAACGGGGGTGATGGCATCGACGATGGGTTCCACTTCGGCGAAGGCCACGTCGCCACACAGCTTGCCTGCTTTGTCGTCCCAGTTGATGCCCACATCGATGATGATTTGGCCTTCTTTTACGTATTCCTTGCCAACCACACCGGCGCGACCGGCGGCAACAATGAGGATATCGGCTTCACGGCAGACGGCTGGCATATCCACGGTGCGGGTATGGCAGACGGTGACAGTTGCGTTCTTTTTAATCAGCATCATGGCAGCAGGCTTGCCGACCACCAGACTACGACCGATGACAACCACTTTCTTGCCGGTGCAATCGATGTTGTAGAAGTCCAGGATTTCCATACAAGCGGCAGGTGTGCAGGGAGCGTAGCCCATGGCCTTGCCCATGAACACGCCGGCGTTGGAGCCGTCGGTGATGCCGTCCACGTCCTTGGCAGGGCTGAGCGCGTTGCAGATTTTGTCTTCGTTCAAGTGCTTGGGCAGTGGACGGAACATGAGAACACCATGGATTGCGTCGTTGTTGTTGATTTCTTCAATGGTTTTCAGCATTTCTTCTTCGGTGACATCAGCTGGCAACAGGAATTTTTCCACAGCCACGCCCAGAGTTTCGGCTCTTTTACTTGCGCCACGTTCGTAGGACA
Source organism: Eubacteriales bacterium (assembly GCA_044432765.1). Taxonomy (GTDB): domain Bacteria; phylum Bacillota; class Clostridia; order Oscillospirales; family Oscillospiraceae; genus Avoscillospira_A. The sequence goes on from JAWXUJ010000048.1 coordinate 7,927, forward strand.
GATCATCGGGACGTTCGCCAACGCGGACGATGCCCAGAGTAGGGGCGATGCCTTTGCCCTTCAGTTCTTCCACTTTCAGTGTCAATCTTTCGTTGAGGGCAGCGTTGACTTCCTTGCCCAACAGTTGCTTTGCCATAATTTTTTCTCCTTTTTAACGGACGAGCACAGCTCGTCCCTACGATTTC
>JAWXUJ010000049.1:0-8038 GCA_044432765.1 Eubacteriales bacterium
AGCGGCATGTTGTATTTTCTTATGTAAGATTAAGCGTATTTCCGTGCTCACACCAAATACACTTGATGAATATAAAATAATAAATGTGCTTATGGGCTTAACGCAGCAAGCCTTTTCAACTTTTTTACGTGAGGCGAGGGATTTCGCCCACGGGCGGGACGGGAGTGGTTACTTTCTGTCTTGACAGAAAGTAACCAAAGAGCAACCAAAGGGGGGGACTGAGCCCCCTTTGGAAACCCCCGCAGCCAAAGGAAGGGCATTGCGATGCCCCTCCTTTGGAATCCACCCCGGGGCTGCAAATTCGACTGCCTGGCCCTTTGCCTTTCTGCTTAAAGCCGATAAGCACATAATAAAATTTACCCATTTACATTATTATACAACAATTTCCCTGACAGCGCAAGTGAATTTTACCTTTTTGTGTGCTCCAAAAGAGTGTGATTTGCTGGATTTTTGCGGTGCATTTGTGGGTCGCATGAAACCATTGTCACGGTTGTGTGATTGCAATATGTTGACTTGCGATGCCTGGATGAGGCGATGGGACGAAGCACAAAAAATCTCCACCATTCTTGTAAAATGGTGGAGATTTTTCATTGTAGCGGAGGTGGAGGAGGGTGCGATTCCAGTTTTTGTACAGCACCGCTTCAATCCATTACTTGTGGTGGTGACCTGTCCAGAAGCAGAGAATCATGGCAACAATGGATACGACTGCCCAGAATTTATGCTGTTTCATGGGTGTTCACTTCCTTTTCTTTCGGTTTTACAGGGAGAATGGCCTTGGTGGAGATGGCGGCAAGGGATACGGTAGAGGCATTGTGCAGCCAAGCGGCTTGACTTGCATTGAGAAAACCGAGAAGTCCGCATCCGATGAGCGCCGTGTTAAAGGCCACAATGAAGGAGTAGTGGTTGGAGATTTTTTTCATGAGACCCATGGCCAGTTTTCTGGCATAGACAATGTCGGTAAGGCTATCACCTAGCACAGTGACATCGGCGACTTCTCGGGCGATGTCAGAAGAGCCAGCCAGCGTTAAGGAGACATCGGCACAGCTGAGGGCGGGGGTGTCATTGATGCCGTCACCAACCATTAAAATGGTGTGTCCTGCCTCTTTCCACTGACGAATGAGATCGGCTTTGCCATCGGGCAAAACGGAGGCGTGATAGCCGTTTAAGCCCAGTTGTTCACTGACAAATTTCGCGGTGGCCTCACTGTCGCCGGTGATCATTTGGATGTTGGATATGCCGGTTTCGCGGAGCAACGCAATGGCTTGGGCGGCATCGTCGCGAGGGGGGTCATTGACGCAGAGGACACCGATGAGCCTGCCATCAACGGCCAGATAGATGGCGCTGTCGGCTCCGATTTCGGCTGTAATCCAGTCCCGGATTTCTTCGGGATAGGGGACACCTTCATCATCGAAGATAAAATGTGGGCTGCCAATGATAGAGCGGGTTCCGTTGCAGCGACTGGCAATGCCGTGGGCTACAATGTATTCCACCTTTTCGTGATTTTCTGGATGAATCACACCTTTGGTGTTGGCCTCTTTTACAATGGCGGCGGCAACACTGTGGGGGAAGTGTTCTTCCAGACAGGCAGCAATGCGGAGGACTTCCTCCTGGGAGTAGTTGTTGTCGGTGACCAAAATTTTAGAGACCTTGGGAACCGCGTTGGTCAAGGTGCCTGTCTTGTCAAAGACGACGGTGTCTACCTTGGACAGCAATTCCAAATATTTTCCGCCTTTGACCAAAACACCGTCTTGGGCGCTCTCTTTCAGCGCGGAGATTACGGTGATGGGTGTGGTCAATTTAATGGCGCAAGAGAAGTCTACCATGAGAACCGACAATGCGCGCGCCATATTGCCAGTAAGCCCCAGGGTTGCCGCAAACAGACCGAAGCTGATTGGCACAATGCCGTCAGCCATCCGCTCGGCTTTGCTCTGGATATTGGCTTTGGTGTGTTCGCCGGTTTCAATCATTTCCACAATTTTGGCAATGCGGGATTGGCTACCAAAGGCGCGTACTTCTACATCCAGTTGACCCTCTTCCATCAGGGTGCCAGCGAACACTGTTTTTTCTGCTTTTTTGTGGGCCGCCAGTGGTTCGCCGGTCATGGAGGCTTCGTTGACCATGGCCTCACCGTCTACCACAGAACCATCCACAGGAATCATGGCACCTTGACGGATGCGAATGACGTCACCGACGCTCAGTGCAGACATGGGGATGGAGACTTCCGTGCCGTCCACCACTTTCCAAACTTGCTTGACATGGATGGACAAACTTTGGGACAGGGCATTTTTTGCCCGGGCATTGGAGTATTCCAGCAACAAATCAGATAATTTCAGCAGGAACATGGTGGAGGAGGCCGTGGAGAAATTGCCAGCGCAGAGAGATGCAGCAATGGCGGTGGCATCCAACAGCTCCACGTTCATTTTCCCTTGGATGATGGAGTTGAGCCCCAGTTTAAGGAACTTAATGGCACGGAAACAGACCCAAGCATATCTTGGGCCGGCTGGCACAATGGCCTGTCGCAGTCCGTGGGTGATGCAGAGCATGGCTACCTTTTCAAAGAACTGTTGTTCCAACTCTTGGTTTTTTTGCTCCTCGGTAGGGAGCGCCGTGGGCAAATCACAATGCTTCATGGCTTTCAGCATGGCACATAACTCCACGCCTGTCTGTGGCGCCTGATATCGAATCAACACGTTGCCGTTTACGGGGTTGATTTGGGCGGCAAGGACACCATTGCAGGAAAGGAGCAGGCTGGACAACCCATAACCCTGCTCCTTGGAGAATATGTACTTGCCGAAGCGAAGCCGTAGCTTGCCGGGCTGATTACATATTACTTCATATTTCATAATTTATACTTCTTCTTCCTCTTGGCAGTCGCATTCGCATTCGCACTCACACGCTTTGACAGATTCAACCTTAGCTTCTTCATAGATGTCCATGGCTTCGTCCTTCAAGTTGGTGATTTCTTCCATGACGGAGTCCTTCATCATCATGCCTTGTGCAACGGCCTTTACAGCAAATTTACGGGTTTTTTTGGCCTTTAAGATTTTGGTGGCAACCAAACCAACACAGAGACCAACGGCCAAACAAATATTACAATCCTTTTTCATCCAATCATACATAATATGAAACCTCCTAAAAAATTAGGGCACCACACAAGATTTGCATGGTGCCCTTGTATATATTCATATTATATCAAAGGAAATCTGGATTATCCACTCCAAAACGGTTTCCTTTCCCTATTTTTCGCCATTCAGAAGGGGACATTCCGTAGATTTTTCGAAAAGCAACAGACATTTTGCTGGCATTGGAATATCCAACCAATTCTGCCAAAGCGGTGATGGAGAGGTCACTTGTTCGCAACATAGAATGGACTTTACGCAACTTCACACGAGAAATATAGGTGCGAGGAGACATACCCAAATATTTGTGATATAGTTTTCGCAGTGTGGTTTCTGATACGCAAACCATTTTACAAACTTGGTAAAAGGGAATGTCTTTCAACAAAAGACGCCGTGAGTCTTGAATCAACTTATGCTCGATGGGTCGCTCCATATATTATTTTTGTCTCCTGGTTTTTTTGCTGGGGGAAAAGCAAAGGAGGGACAGGCCGGCCAAAAATAGAATCAGCAGGGAAACCAAAACATAAACGCCAATCATCGACAGCACCTCCATTTGCAGTTAGTTACTTATAATTATTATTAGTTTACCACAACTAATTCCTGCTGTCAATAGCCATAAAAAATTCTTGCATATTGGAGAGAATTATCATATGATGACAGGGAATCAAAGAAAGGTAGGAAGAGAATATGCAGTTTGGTGGAATTTTGGTGGGTGCCGTTACGTTTTTGTTGATTGGTGCCTTCCACCCTTTGGTAATCAAGGGGGAGTATCATTTTGGCAAAAAAATTTGTTGGGCATTTTTGGCAGTCGGAGTGGCTGCCCTGGCGGGGAGTGTGCTGGTGGCCTGGGTGGAGCTGTCCTCCATTTTGGCGGTGCTGGGGTTTACCTGCCTTTGGAGCATCAAGGAGGTCTTTGAGCAGGTCAAACGAGTAGAGCGCGGCTGGTACCCTAAAAAACAATCCAAATAACCCAGGGGGTCCGCGCCCTTTGGGAGGGCGATCTCGTTTGGGGATAGTCTTTTACGGAATCTCCTGGTTCATTGAATATATTGGGCAACCGCAGTGGACAGTTGCTCCATGACACTGCCCTGGTGCCCCAATGCACGGATGGCAATGGCACCATGCTCCAAGGTGGTTACGCCAAAGGAAATATCCAGGTGTAAGTCTTCAATCATCTGTCGCAATTCCTTGATGTTCACAGAGAAATTGCAGAGAACTTGGCTCAGCATATGGGTGTAGTTCTGAAAAAGGAGAAAACCGGTCATATCCATCTGGTCAGGTTGAAAATGGGCAAAATCCCGGTAGATTTTTTTGCCGTCTTGGGAGATGGTGGTCAGGGTGTCATAGGATTCAAACTGAAAGACCTCTCCAAAATGTACCCGCCCAGCACTGATAATTTCGTTGTAAATCAGTCTGGAGCTATGGTCTGCCAAGTGGATGTCTGTTGTGCTTTTGAAGCGAGAACCAGCAAAGGGAATGGTGGGCAGAGGCGTAAAATGGAGGGTGCTGTTGGCGGCAATTTGAATGTTCGTGTGGCGAGCGCCGAAGCCAGTCTCCATTTTGTGGATTTTTTCATAGGATTGGGAGATGATTTCACTGCGGCAATTCTCGCCCACTCCAATGGAAATCTCTTGGATATCCCCTTCCAAAATGCCACCGGATGAGGACATAATCATGGCACGGGCAAAGCCGTTTTCCGTTTCAAAGGCGGGTAAAACCTTAAAGGGAGAGGTGAAATAATAGTCCTTTAACACCGTTTTTTCATGGCTACTCTGAAATTCCAAATTCAGAACAGAAGTTTGGTTATAGGCATTGTTCATCCAAGATTCTCCAACAAAACATCTTTTTGAATCCAGGAAATCACAGCATCGGTGCCGTCTTCGTCCCGGATGTTGGTGAAGACAAAGGGCTTGTCTCCCCGCATTTTTTTGGAATCACGCTCCATGACCTCCAGGCTGGCACCAACATAGGGAGCCAGGTCGATTTTGTTGATGACCAACAGGTCGGAGCGGGTGATGCCAGGGCCACCTTTGCGGGGGATTTTGTCCCCTTCTGCCACATCGATGACAAAGATGGTGGCGTCTGCCAGTTCAGGGCTGAAGGTGGCAGATAGGTTGTCACCACCGCTTTCAATAAAGATAATCTGGACATCAGGGTGCATTTCTGCCAAATCCTCGATGGCCTCCAAATTCATAGAGGCATCTTCGCGGATGGCGGTGTGGGGGCAGCCACCGGTTTCCACACCGCGGATGCGGTCCTTTGCCATGACGCTGTTTTTCACCAGAAATTCAGCGTCTTCTTTGGTGTAAATATCATTGGTTACAACACAAAGGCTGTAATCTTTGGACATCTTTCGGGTTAAAAGTTCGATTAAGGCGGTTTTACCAGAGCCCACAGGCCCGGCAACGCCGATTTTCACATAAGACATTGGGTTCCTCCGATGTTAAGACATATACAGTCTGGAATAAAGACACTCGTGTTGCATACAGCGGATGTCCAGGGCGGGCAGGGACATACACAGTGTTTCTGGGTTCAAATTCTCCACTTTTTCCAATAGTTTGGGGAAAGAATCCGTTAATTTGTAGAGGATTTGTTGCCCTTGGGTTTGGCTTAGGGGAATGGTTTTCACCGCGTTGGTGACCATGGCACTGGTGGCGGAGTAGAGGAAAAAGGACAGAGCATCTGCCTTTTCCACCTGCAAACTGGCGCAGAATACCCCATAGGCCACGGCGTGGTTGGGGGTGACTTCCTTTGCTTTGACTTTGGCGGCATACTGAGAAAAGGCGGTGGTTTCAAAGGCCACAGCGGTGGTTTCCACCGTTTTCACAAACCGCCCGCCCAGTTTGTGGCTGGCCTCCCGAATTTCCTGGGGGACTTTGGAAATGGAGAGAATTTCGTCCAGTTCTGCCAATTTGTCCATGTCCCCTGCCGTTGCGTAGTCGTAGGCCAGTGAGGCCGCCAGTAGCTCTGTGTGGGCAAAGGCCAGGTGCAGGTTTTCCCCGATGTAGGCCGTGACATGGTCGGCGGTTTTCACCACGTCTTTTAAGATGTAGGTTTCCAGACCATAGGACTGGGTGTAGCCACCGATGGGGAACACGGAGTCGTTGACCTGCATGAGCAAATAGCGTTTGTCCATACCTTAGCCCTCGTGGTGGTGGTGAGAAAAAGCGCCATCGGGGCAACTGCCACCTTTGCCGTCGTAGCCACCGTCGTGGCTGTGGCTGTGACCACCAACCGTGGAAGAGGAGATGGCGCGGTCGGGGGAAAGCTCCGCCAAGCCGATTTTCACATCCACACCCAACCGCTGAAGCATGACCTTCACCGGCATTTCATAGGGGGTGTAGAACTCTGTGGGGCTGTTTCCCCGGAAAAAGGGGGCGTGACGGTTGCCGATTTCATAGCAGACCTTGGGCACCATGTCCAAAGTTTTGGCATCTACAATGAGGGCTTCGCAGGGGGAGACGGACACCACATAGGCGGTTCCGTCTTCCACTGCCAACACATCCCCATTTTTCAGGCCGTGGGTGTGGTCCAGGCGAATGCCCAGAACCACACCGTTTTCCAGTGCTTTTTTCATGATTTTCTTGTGGCACTCATACCACTCCACAGGCACCGTCACAACGGCGCAGTCGGGGAAGTCGGCAATGGTGCCCAAAATGGTTTCACACAGCATATTCCACCTACCACAGTCCAGTGAGCATCATAACGCCGGGAATCCAGGCGGTGAAAATGCCCTCTAAAATGGCAAGCACAGGGGTGAATTTTCCCAGTGGTTTGCCCAAGTTGATTTCCACCGTGGCAGTGAGCCACAGAATGGCCCAGGCCAGCCAGATGAAGGTGAAGCGGAGGTCACCGTCAAATTGGATGTAGGACAGGTAGGAGAAGAAGATGGCATTGACGGCAACGAAACCGCAGTAGATGCCGTAGGGGCGACCGTCCAAGTCCCACAAATCCATGGCGGCTTGCCACAGGTATGTGAAGGCGAAAAGCAGGCCGGTTGCGGCGGCATAGAACTGGAAGGTATCGGTGGTGGCAAAACCAGTGAGCGAGCCTTGGGCGATGGGGTTCACGTTGCCCATGACCAAGGCGATGGTTTGGATGATAAGGCCGATGACACCTGCAAAAATCTTCATCACAGCAGAGGATTTTTTCGGCACACCAGCCAGGGAGCAGTAGCCGTTGTTGATTAAAACGGCACCGACATAGAGAAGGCAAACACCTAGCATAGTTGGTTCTCCTTAGGCTTAGAATAGGTAGTAAAGTTGGGTGAGAGGCAGTGTTTGGGCGGCTTCACTTTTGATCAGTTCACCGTCTACCGTGACGTGATATGTCTCAGGGTCCACATGGATTTTTGGGGTCTTGTCGTTGTGAATCAAATCCTTTTTTGTGACGGTTCTGCAACCAGAAACAGGCAAAACCATCTTTTTCAGGCCTAATTTCTCGGGCACACCGTTTTCGATGGCGGCCTTGGACATAAAGGTGGCGCAGGTGGTGTATTTTGCCAGGCCGTGGGCACCGAACATATTGCGGTAGATCACAGGCTGTGGGGTGGGGATAGAGGCATTGGCATCGCCCATTTTGGCGGCGCAGATAAAGCCGCCCTTTAGGATGATGTCAGGCTTGACCCCGAAGAAAGCAGGCTTCCAGACCACCAAATCCGCCAGTTTGCCCACTTCGATGGAGCCCACATAGGTGGAGATGCCCGCGGTGATGGCGGGGTTGATGGTGTACTTGGAGACGTACCGTTTGACCCGGTTGTTGTCGGCTTCGCCGTCGCCTTCCAGAGCGCCACGTTGCTGCTTCATGGAGTGGGCTGTCTGCCAAGTTCTGGTGATGACTTCGCCCACGCGCCCCATGGCCTGGGAGTCGGAGGACATAATGGAGAAGACACCCATGTCGTGCATCACATCTTCTGCGGC
>JAWXUJ010000050.1:0-7993 GCA_044432765.1 Eubacteriales bacterium
AACAAATCCCGGACACGGCTTGCGCCTACGCCTACAAACATCTCCACAAAGTCAGAGCCAGAGATGGAGAAGAATGGCACGTTGGCCTCGCCAGCCACGGCCTTTGCCAACAGGGTTTTGCCGGTGCCGGGGGAACCGACCAACAGCGCGCCCTTGGGGAGTTTTGCACCGATGGCGGCATATTTTTGGGGATTGTGGAGAAAATCGATGATTTCTTCCAAAGATTCTTTGGCCTCGTCTTGACCGGCTACATCTTTAAATGTAACACCAGTTTGTTTTTCCATGTAGACCTTGGCTTTGGATTGACCGATGCCACCCATGCCACCCATACCACCCATTTTCTTGGACATGGTACGCATCAACAGGGAGAACAGCAGGTACATCACGGCGATGGGCAGAACCCAGGAGACCAAGAAGGCCATAATGGGGCTCATTTCCTCTACCACATTCCCTTGGTAGTCCACACCGGCATTGTATAAATCGTCGGTCAGTTGGTTCAAATCCAAGTTGGGAATCAGGCCGGTGTATTGGATGACCTGTTCCGTGGTTTCCTTGGCGGCATTTTCCTTGGTGAGGATCAAAAGCCGGTCGGATTGGAACTCCACGCTGTCAATGGCATCTTCGTCTAACATGGTGAGAAATTCTGTGTAGGAAATCTCCTCCAAATAGGAACTTGTGATGGAGTCGTAGACCATATTGAAGACGATGGTACAGACCAAGGCCACAATCATAATGGTCATCAGGGAACGAGGCGACATCCCGCCGGGGGTGTCGGACTTGTTGTTTTTATTTTTAGGGTCATTGCTCAAAAGGATTGCCTCCTAGCTTACTAATTTTCTGGTTGTATCATACCATAGGTTGTGTAGAATAGCAACCAAATCACCTGAATGTGCTGTGAATTTTCTGTAAATTAAAAACAGAGGTTGTATAAATGTGTTGGATTTGCTATAATAAAGGCAAAATATAATTTATGGAGTATACTATGAGACAAAACGATCGATTCCGCGAGAGAAAAAGAGACTTCCCCCAAGAGCCCCAAGAGGACAGAGATGACTGGAACCCAGACATGATCGAAGGCCGCAATGCGGTCACCGAAGCACTGAAAGCTGGCAGAACCATCAACAAGGTGTTCGTCCTGGAGGGCGAAGCTGACCACGGACTGAACCGTCTGGCCTCTGCGGCACGGGATGCCGGGGCTGTGGTTGTGCCTGTGGACAGAAGAAAACTGGATTTTATGAGCCAAACCCATGCCCACCAGGGCATCATCGCCATGGGTGCCGCCCACGAATATGCCTCCATCGACGATATGTTCCGTCTGGCAGAGGAGCGAGGCGAAGACCCCCTCTTTATCATCTGTGATGAACTGTCTGATCCCCACAACCTGGGTGCCATCCTCCGTACCGGCGAGTGTGCCGGTGCCCACGGTGTCATCATTCCAAAACGTCGCGCCGTTGGCCTGACCGCCATTGTGGCAAAGGCCTCTGCCGGCGCGGTGGAGTATATGCCTGTGGCTCGGGTTGCCAACCTGACCGCCGTCATCAAAGAACTGCAAGACCGGGGCGTCTGGGTCTACGGCACCGCCGCCGAGGGCGCAACCGATCTATACAAAACCGATTTGAAAGGTCCCATCGCCATTGTCATCGGTTCCGAAGGCGAGGGCATGAGCCGTCTTGTGTCGGAAAACTGCGACTTTAAGGTGAGCATCCCTATGAAGGGTAAAATTTCCTCTCTGAACGCATCGGCTGCTGCCGCCATTTTACTATACGAAGCTGTGAGACAACGGAGCTGATAACAACATGAGCCAAGACAAGCCCAAGGGCGAGATTTTTCGATTTGAGGATATTATGCGGGAGTTTGGCGACAAGCCAGCGCCCCAGCCGGCGCCTGTAGGGGAACCGGCAGATGTCCCAATGAATGTCCCCGCAGAGGAACCGGCGGATACGCCGGTGCCAGAGGCGGTACAGGAGACAAAAACTGAAAAACCAAAGGTCATTCCGCTACCCAAGGTGGCGGAACAGGTTTCGGCTACCTCAAAACAAGCACCAATTCAGGTAGAAAAACCATCGGTTAGACCGCGCCGTCAACCCACCCCCAAGGTGGTGAAAAAGCGGGTGCGGGAAGAGGCGGAGCCTCTGTCCCTCTTTGAGGCCAACAAACAGGTTGGCAGTGGCGGTACGTTGCGGGGGCACTTTGTAGGATTTTTAGGCTTATTGGCGGTGATCATCACGATTTGCCACGGCATGGAAGTGCCCATGGGTGGCTTGGATGCGAACGCCCAGACCATCCCCATGATTCTCCTTGCCATGCTACTCCTGTCCGCCTGTGTGGCGCTGGATGTGGTGAAAGATGGCATTTTTCACATGATTTCCGGAAAAATCCGACTGGACGCCCTGGTGTCCGTGGCAGTGGCGGTGTTCGTCATTCACGGGTTTGGGGCTGTTCGCCAGGGAGCGTTGCCATTTGCCTCCGTTGGCATCCTGGCCTTGGCCTGTGGCCTGTCTGGAAAAAGCATGGAGAACCGTTCTAAAAAGAAGATTTACCGCGGCATGAACACACTGCGGGACAGCCCCTCTGCCATTGTGGTGTCACCGGATGTCTACGAGGATGCCGCCGGCATCCACAAGCGCGAGGGTGACGTCCAAGAGGTGGTCGCTCCAATGGAGGCCGCCAGCTTGCCAGAGCGGGTATTGGGGATTTTTGGCATGGTGGTCATTGCTATCTCTGTGGCGGTGGCGGTTGCCATCAGCGTTTGGCGGGGTGACAACGTCATTGCTGTTTGGGCTGCGATTTTAGGTGGCAGTCTGCCGGCTTACGGCCTCATTGCCTTCTGGCAACCTTTCTGGAAAGGCACCTGCCAACTGGCGAAAAACGGCACCGTCCTCTGCGGATGGAGCGGGGTGGCAAAGTTGGGCAAAAAGCCCAAACCTGTGACCACAGAGCAGGATTTGTTCACCGGAAACCAGGTTAGCGTCAACGGCATGAAGGTCTATCCTGAGTTTGAACTGCGAGAGATTGTGGGCTACGTCCATGCGGTGACACAGGCCGGTGGTGGTGGCATGGCGGCTGTATTTGAAGCACTCCACCAACAGCAAAATGGCTACGAGTACGTGGTCAATCAATTCAAACGATACGACAATGGCGGTCTGGGTGCTGAAATCCAGGCCGATGTGGTACTGGTTGGCTCCCTGGGCTTTATGAAGCTGATGGGGGTGCGGATGCCCGATGGCGCAAATATGAAACAGGCGGTTTACTGCTCTGTCAACGGCACCTTGGCGGGGGTGTTCGCCCTGGCCTATCAGCCCTCTGCCATGGTGAAAAATGCCATGCACGCCTACGTCCGCAGTGGGGGTCCTGGCCTGATTTTGGCAACCAAAGACTTTATTCTAACCCCTGCCGCTGTTCGTCATTTCTATAAAGTTCCCGCCGGTTGGATGGAATATCCCACCGCAGAGGAGCGGGCAGAATTGGCCGATGGCAACATGGAACAGGGCGAAACCGTTGGCCTGGTGGCCCGGATGAACTTCGGCGCCCTGTTAGAGGCCACCATGGTGGGCAAGACCATCTACAGCAAATCCATGATTGGATTGGTCATCTCCATGGTCTGGGGCGTGTCTGGTCTGCTACTGACCTGCGTGGTGGCGGCTATGGGCGCGCATAGCGTGGCATCTCCTTTTAATTTAACCGTTTTCGCCCTTCTGTGGAGTTTCACAGCCTGGGTGCTGACGGCGTTTCAACGAAAATAGGGGAGAAATCCCCTATTTTTTTGGATATGTTGATAAAAAGGAACGGTGATTTTTGGCATACTGCATAAAAATTTTGGATTCCAACAAAAATACTTGTGTAATAATTGCAAAATGATTGATTTTCGTATATAATAGTCTCCATGGTAGCAGATCACTAGCCGGGTCTGCACCGTGCCGAGGCTTGGACAATGCCGGGATGGCATGGTTTGTCCTCTATGAAAGGAGAAGATCAATATGTACACTGCCAAAGACATCCGTAATTTGAGTTTACTGGGGCACGGCGGCGATGGTAAATCTGCTCTGGCTGAGAGTATGCTTTATCTCACCAAAGGTACCGAACGTTTGGGCAAAAACGCTGACGGCAACACCATCAGTGACTTCGACCCAGAAGAAATCAAGCGTCACTACTCCATTTCAACTTCTCTCATTCCTGTGGTTCACAAGGGATGCAAAATCAACGTATTGGATAACCCTGGCTACTTCGGTTTTGTTGGCGAAGTGACCCAATCTCTCCAAGTGTCCGACAGCGGCATCATCTTGGTCTCTGCCAAGAGCAAATGCAACGTCGGCGCAGAAAAAAGCTGGAAGCATTTGAAAAATGCAAACCTGCCCGCATTCTTCTACCTGTCCAAAATGGACGAAGACCATGCCGACTTCTTTGCGGCTTTGGAAGAATTGCGTGAAAAATTTGGCACATCTCTCGTCCCCTTTGTCTTCCCTGTGATGGACGGCGACAAAGCAGTGGGCTACGTAGATGTGATTCAGCGTCAAGCCTATATGCCTGACGGTTCTCAAACCGCCATGCCTGCTGGCGCAGAAGATTTAATCGACGAATATTACGAAAATCTTTGTGAGGCCATTGCGGAAACCTCCGAAGAATTGATGGATAAATATTTTGGTGGCGAAGCCTTCACCGAAGAGGAACTGGCTTCTGGCATCAAAGCAGGCATCTGCCAACGGGCTTTGACACCTGTGTACTGCGGTAGCGGTACCACCGGTTTTGGCACCATGGCATTGCTGGACGGCATCATTGCCTACGCACCAAGCCCCATGGAAGGTAAGCCTATGACAAGTAGCGAGGGCGAGGAAGTCACCTTGAACCCTGCTGGCAAGCCTACGGCCTATGTCTACAAAACCCTGTCTGACCAATACGGCAAAAACTCCTTCTTCAAGGCGGTATCTGGCGATATTACCCCAGACCTAACCCTGGTCAATGACCGCACTGGCGACAACGAAAAGTTGAGCCGTCTGTTTTGCGCCAAGGGCAAAAAGTACATCGACTCCGTCAAAGTCGCCTGTGGCGATTTGGGTGTTGTGTCCAAGCTGGTCTCTGTGAAAACCGGCGATACCTTGGGTGTTAGCGGGCAAACTGTGGCAATGGAAGCGGTTACCCACGCCGCCCCTGTCTACGCCATGGCTGTCTATGCCAAGAAGAAAGGCCAAGAGGACAAAATCGCCGCTGGCCTGATTAAGCTCAATGAAGAAGACCAATCCTTCGCCTTCTACAATAACAAGGAGACCAAGGAAATGATTTTGGCCGGTGTCGGTGACCTCCAACTGGATGTTCTCTGCTCTAAGCTGAAAAACAAATACAACGTGGAATCCGAACTGCGGGTCGCTCGCATTGCCTATCGCGAAACCATCAAGAAGAAAGTCCAAGTTCACGGTCGCCACAAAAAGCAATCCGGTGGACACGGTCAATTCGGTGACGTTTGGATTGAATTTGCACCACAAGACGAACAAGAAGACTTGGTCTTCGCAGAACGCGTGGTCGGCGGCGCAGTGCCGAAGAATTTCTTCCCCGCCGTTGAAAAAGGCCTTCGCGACAGCATCAAAAAAGGCCCTCTGGCAGGCTATCCCATGGTGTTCCTGAAAGCCACCCTCTATGATGGCTCCTATCACCCCGTTGACTCCTCGGAAATGGCCTTTAAAACTGCCGCCTCCGTGGCATACAAAGACGGCATCGCCACTGCTGGACCCACCCTGTTGGAACCAATCGGCACCTTGAAGGTACAGATTCCAGATAACAACATGGGCGACATCATCGGCGATTTGAACAAGCGTCGCGGACGCGTCATGGGCATGAACCCCATTGATGGTGGTTTCCAAGAAGTGGAAGCTGAAGTCCCAATGGGCGAAATGGCAACCTATGCCATCGACCTTCGCTCCATGACCCAAAGCCGTGGTTCCTACTCCCTGGACTTCATCCGTTACGAGGAAGTTCCACAAATGAGCCAAGGCAAAATCATCGAAGCAGCCAAAAAGGCTGCCGAAGAAGAATAATCAACAGCGTGTCAAAAACTATGTTTTTGACACGCTGAGCCGCCGGCGGGCAGATTTATCCGCTTCGCTCAACGCGAAAAGGAACCCTGACGGTTCCTTTTCACACTTTTCCTCCCTCCGAAATTTGGAAGTGTTTTTCCTTTTGGAGGTTTTTTAACAAGCTGAAAAAAGGCTGGTGCGAAAGCACCAGCCTTTTTTGTGTATGGGGGGTTAGCCGTTGGATACGGTATAGCGGTAAATCACACCGTCGCCGGGGCGGGTGATGGATTTACTGCTGTAGCCAGAGGCCATATAGCCACCGGTGGGGGACTGGACGTAGTAGCCACCCATGAAGACCAAAGTGGTGGTGTCGGACACAACGTTGCCCTTAGCGAAGCAGGCGGTACCGCCCAGGAGTACCACAGGGCTGTCGGTGGTGCCGACGATGTAGGAGTCTTCACTGCTTGCGACAAAGGTGCCACCGGTGATGGACAGGCTGGTGTTTCCGCCTACGCTGACAGTGTAAGTCTTGGAAGCGGTGGTGGTGAAGTGTCCGCCGGTGATAGAAATGGTGGCATCGGAGACACTGCGGGATGTGGAGATGGCGGGGAAGTATTTGTTGTAGAATGTACCGCCGTTGATGGTGAGAGATGCCCCCGCGTTGACGGAGAAACAGCTGTCTTTGGACTGGATATCGTAGATGGAACCACTGGTGAAGGTGGTTTTGGAATTGGCGGATAAGTCTAAGTTGCCCACAAAGTCCACATCCATCACATCGGTCAAGGTGCCGTTGTTGACCAGTGCGGATGCACCACCGGCCTGGGCGGTGACCTTGCCGTTTTGGATGGTCAAGTTGCCATTGTTGGTGATGGCGTTGCCAGAGGAGGCAGAGATGGTGTAGCCGTTCAAATCCAAAGTGGCGGTGACCCCGGCGGGGACGATTACGTTGCCGGACACATTGCCAGTCAAGGTGTAGGAACCACTGGCTAAGGCAGCGTTCACCGTGGAGGCTGGCGTGGATGCGGTGGACAGACTGCCCAAGTTGGCAGAGGCCAAGGAACCTCGGGGAATGGTCAAATCGTAGTCGGGAGAGGGACTGCCGTAGACCTGACCGGTGTAGGACACGGAGCCTTTGTATTCAGGGATGGCTCCGGAGAAGAAGACACAGCTCCAACCGCTTTGTGTGGTGGTTGCGCCCACTACATTGCCGGTTTTCGCCCCGGCGAAGATGACGGCATTGCCACTTGTGCCGGTGGAGAAGTTGGCGGTGGCACCTTTGTTGTCATAGCCGTCGCCGATGCAGGAGCCGTAACCCCCTTTGAATAGGGAGGTGTAGCCCATCATCAAATCCAGGTAACCACCGCTGACGGTGATGTAACCGCCGGAGGCGCCTTGACCACCGCCGATGCAGGAGCCGATGTCGCTGGTGGAGGTGATATGCCCGCCGGAGATGTTGATGGTACCACCGGCGCCACCCTGTCCGCCACCGATGCCAGAGCCTTGGTTGCTGCTGACCAGAATGGTGCCGTCCATAATGGTGATGATGCCACCGGAGCCGTTGAACCCACCGCCGATGGCGGCTGGGTATTCCAGATTCATAATGTTGATGGAGCCACCACCGATGGTGATGATGCCTCCGGTGCCGTAGGCACCACCGCCGATGCCGGCGCTGTATGTTTCCGCTGGAGCAGTGACGGTGATGTCACCATCGTTGATGGTGATTTCCCCGCCATCGCCGTAGTAGCCACCGCCGATGCCAGCACCGGTGGTTGGGTTCAGTCGATAGGTGCCGTCTTCGATGGTGATGGAACCACTGGCCTGTCCGCTGTTGCCAGAGCCACCCATACAGGCGCCGGAGCCGAAGTTGTTGACAATCAGTTGGCCTGTGCCTTGGAAGACCACCCGGTTACCTGCTTTGACACCCACGGTGGCATAGCTCCCGGCGGTGACGGTCAAAACATTGAGGGTATCTTCTGCCAGGGTGATGG
>JAWXUJ010000051.1:0-7982 GCA_044432765.1 Eubacteriales bacterium
AGTGGATGGCATAGGCAAAGTCGATGGGGGTGGAGCCGGCGGGCAGGTTGATGACCTTGCCGTTGGGGGTGAAGACGAAGACTTCGTCGTCGAACATATCCACCTTCAGGCTGTGGACGTATTCTTCCGCGTCGGTGTCCTGTTGGTTTTCCAGAAGACGGCGCACCCATTCAAAGTTCTTTTCTTCCCCGGCGCCCACGCCGCCCTGTTTGTAGTTCCAGTGGGCGGCGACGCCGTATTCAGCAGTGCGGTGCATCTCATGGGTGCGGATTTGCACCTCAAAGGGGATGCCGTCAGAGCCGATGACCGTGGTGTGGAGGGATTGATACAGATTGGGTTTGGGGGTGGAGATATAGTCCTTGAACCGGCCTGGCACCAGGTTGAACAGGTCGTGGACGTGTCCCAATACATTATAACAGTCGGGGATGGAGTCCACAATGACTCGGAAGGCATAGAGGTCGTATTGCTCGTTGATGCTCTTGCCCTGGCTTTCCATTTTGCGCCAGATGGAGTAAACGTGCTTCACGCGACCGTACATTTTACCGTGGATGCCCACACTGGACAGGCGGGTGGTGATGGTGGACTGAACGCCACGCATAAAGATCTCGCCTTTTTCCTTGTTCTCTTCCAGATAGGCCATGATTTCCTCGTAGGCCTTTGGTTCCAGATAGCGGAGGGAAATATCCTCCAGCTCCCACTTGATTTTTTGCATACCAAGACGGTGGGCCAGGGGTGCGTAGATTTCCGAGGTCTCCATGGACTTGCTGATCTGCTTGGCAGGGGTTTGGAATTGCATGGTGCGGGTATTGTGGAGTCGGTCGGCAATTTTAATCAGGATGACCCGAATGTCCTGGCTCATAGCCATGAACATTTTCCGCAGATTTTCCATCTGTTGTTCTTCCGTGGTGGAGTATTGCACGCGGGTCAGCTTGGTGACCCCTTCCACCAGTTGCGCCACGGTGAGGCCAAATTGGTTTTTGATGTCGTCAAAGGAGGAATCGGTGTCCTCGATGCAGTCGTGGAGGATGGCGGCGATGATAGCATCGGTGTCCAGACCGATTTCTGCCACGATTTCCGCTACAGCCAAAGGATGGATGATATAGGGAGAGCCATCCTTCCGCTTTTGTTTGATGTGTTTGGCGTCGGCGTAGGCAAAGGCCTCGTCTACTTTTTTCAGATCCACATAGGGGGCATACCGCCGGATTGCCATGACCATGGCTTCGTATCTGTGTTCTGTGTATTCCAAATCATCCACCTGCCTTTCGTTGTTTCAGTTGGCGAAGGATGGCGCTCTGTTCCAGATCCACCTTCTGCTTTGGGTTTAAAAGGGTGATGTGCAAAGTATGTCCAAGTTCTTCCAGGGCAATCAGTTGTTGCTCTGCAAAAACGTCTAGGCAAATGCGGGTACGCATTCCACTGGCGGGAATGCCGGCAAACCGGGAGATTTTCCGGCTGAGGCAGTCGCAGCTGTCCTGGAGATTGCCTGCCGTTGCGTTGGCAGTGAGATACCGCCAGACTGCCACAAATTCAGGGCGGCGGGGAATCAGGTTATCCACCTCTGCGGGGGACAAGTCCTGCCCACCCAGGTGGCGGGTGTAGACATCCTGCTCTTCGCGGCTTCTTTGGCGGGCTTTTGCCATGGGGCGGATGTCCACCAGGTTGAGTTGAACGGAGCGGTTGCCCCGGTATTCGTTGATTTGTGGTGTGAAGGCGATTTCCACCAAATCCCCCTGTCCAATGGCGGCGCGGAGGGCGGTGGTGGAGAAGAAAATGCAGGACATGACGAAGCCGTCCCGCCGAAGTTTCAGACGGAGGTGCTTGCCACCGCCCACTTCGGATAGTTGCTCCACGGTCAGGTGGTTCATATATAGGGTGGGCTTGGGGCAACCGGAGCCACAGGGTTCCAACTGTTCCAAGGATTCGATGTTGGGCAAGGTTAATAGATTGGGCTCCACTTG
This sequence comes from Eubacteriales bacterium, assembly GCA_044432765.1. Classification (GTDB taxonomy): domain Bacteria; phylum Bacillota; class Clostridia; order Oscillospirales; family Oscillospiraceae; genus Avoscillospira_A. The sequence continues at coordinate 1,959 of JAWXUJ010000051.1, forward strand.
GCAGTCCAGGTGGAGGGCGGCTTGGTAGGAGTCGGTTTTCCGGAATTCATCTGCCATCTGGCAGACTTTTTCCCGGAATTGGTCGATGCAGTCCCGGTGGATGGTAAAGCCTGCCGCCAGTTCGTGACCGCCGTAGCTTTCCAACAGTTCTTCGTTGGATTCCAGGGCGTGGAACAGATTGAATCCACCATAGGAGCGGGAGGAGGCTTTGCCGTGGTCGTCGTCCATGCAGACCAGGAAGGTGGGGCAACCGTATTCCTCTGCCAACCGCGAGGCCACAATACCCACCACCCCTTGGTGCCACGTTTCGCCGGAGAGGACGATGGCAGAGGGGGTTTTGTTGTCGTGGAGCTTTGTCACGGCTTCGGCGAAGATGTTGGCCTCCACCGATTGGCGCTCCCGGTTTAGGTTGCACAGGGCTTTTGCCAGTTCCTCGGCCTTGGCCTTGTCTCGGGTGAGGAATAGATCCACCGCCAAGCCCACACTGCCCATCCGTCCGGCGGCATTGATGCGGGGTGCCAGGGTATAGCCGATGGTGGAGGAGGTGACGGCCTGTTTTTCACAGCCACACTGCACCATGAGGGCGGCAAGCCCTAGACGAGGGCGCAGTGTCAGTGCGGTAAGGCCGGCTTTGACAAAGAGGCGGTTTTCCCCGGTGAGAGGCATGACATCTGCCACGGTGCCTAGGCAGACCAAATCTGCAAATTGGTTGAGCACCGCATCTTGACTGCCAGCCAGAGCTGCCGCCAGTTTGAAGGCCACCCCAACACCTGCCAAATCCTTGTGGGGATAGTTGCAGTCTGTCCGGTGGGTGTCCACCACGGCGATGGCCCGGGGGAGGGCCGATTTACACTCGTGGTGATCGGTGATGACCAAGTCGATGCCTTTTTGGTGGCAGTATTCCGCTTCGTCCGTGGCGGTGATGCCGCAGTCCACGGTGACAATCAGCTTCACACCCTCTGCCGACAAGGTGTCGATGGCGGGGGTGCTGAGACCGTAGCCATCCTCCATGCGATGGGGGATATATGGCACACAAACAGCACCCCTTGCCAACAGAAATTCGGTCAGCAAGCAGGTGGAGGTGATGCCGTCCACGTCGTAGTCGCCGAAGACGGCGATTTTTTCCCCAGATGCAATGGCGGCGGAAATCCGCTCCACGGCGATGTCCATGTCGGTCATCAAGAAGGGGTCGGCGAAGGTGGCATCGGCTTGTAAAAAGTCCAGCGCTTTGTCTGGGGTGTCGTAACCCCGACTGCTCAAAATGGCGGCAGTCAGGGGCGAGAAGCCCAGTTGTTCTAAGGTGACGGCCACGGACTGGTCGTATCCCGCCACACTCCAAGTTCCATACTTCACAATCATACACATCCAAAATTATATTCCCTACTATTATAACAAAAAATTGCACCAGATACAATGGATTTTCCCGAAGAAAATAGCAGAATTTCACGAAAAAAACGAAGTATTCTTGTCAATGTCACCGAAACGTGATATGATAGGGTTAATTTAGTGAAGAGTGAATGGTGAAGCGTGAAGAGTTTTGCCATGACGGAGGGGTTTTTTATGAGACATACGCGACGACTGATATTGGATGGGCTGTACAATGCCCGGGATTTGGGTGGCTATGCCACACCACAGGGGGCGACTAGATTCGGGGTGTTCATCCGCAGTGAGGCACCCTGTGATTTACCCGCCAAAACCACGGAAGAATTGCGGGAATATGGCATCACGGCCACCGTCGACCTGCGGGGGGAAGCGGAACAAATCAAGCGCCCCAGCGACCTGCGGTCAATCATGCCCTACCACCCCTTCTGCCTCGCCGGGGAGGCGGAGTCCTTCTCCCTGTCCTCTGCCATCTGTTGGGAGGAAGTTTACATCGCCCGGGCAGAGACCAACCGCCCCTGGGTCAAGGCACTGATGGAATTTTGTGCCACTTGTGAAGATGGCCTGTTGATTCATTGCACCACCGGCAAGGACAGAACCGGCGTGGCATCCTGCTACCTGTTGTCCATCGCCGGAGTCAGCCGGGAGGACATCGCTGCCGACTATGCTGTCAGCCAAATCTACCTGGAACCGGTGTTTCAAGGAATGCGGGACGGCACCCTGGCCATCGGTCGTGGCGACGGCATTTTCGACCCCACCGTCTTCATCACCCCCGCCAGTGCCATGCTCCGCTTCCAGGACTATTTGATTGAGAAATACGGCAGTGTGGTGGGTTATCTAAAAACCGCCGGCATCAGCGACGAAACCCTGGAACAAATCCGCCAAAAATTGACGGATTTCGCATAAAACCTGTGATATGGTATCCGTAGGGTGCATATCACAGGTGCACCCTAGGAGCAATTATGTTACATCTCCCAAAAAAGGAGCAACCATGAAAAAACAAGGCTGTCTTCCCCGGCTGATTCTGCTACTTGTGGTGGGATTGACCCTGGCGGGCTTTTGGTATTTTGAAAATTACACCATCGTCACCGAGGAACTCTCGGTGGCGACTTCTGTCTTGCCCCAGGGCTTTGAAGGCTACCGCATCACCCAAGTCTCCGACAACCACGGCAAAATCTTCGGGGCGGACAACCAGGATTTGATTGACGCGGTTTCGGCAACTCAACCGGACATCATCGTCCTCACCGGGGACATTGTGGACGACGACGACCAGCTGGCCGACCTGCCCACCCTGGTGGATGGCATGGTGGAAATCGCCCCCACCTACTACATCTCTGGCAATCACGAATGGACCATGGACATGGACGGCGTGTTCCAAATCATGGAGGATTGTGGCGCAATCTCCCTGCGGAACCAGTATGTCCCCTTGACCCAAAACGGACAAACCATCCTCTTAGCCGGATTTGACGACCCCAACGGCCCCGCCGACCAGGAAACGCCCGCCCAAGTGATGGCGCGGTTGCGCCAGGATCACGGCGACTGCTTCGTGGTCGCCCTCTACCACCGCAACGACCAGTTGGAGCTGTTCGCTGACTTGGGGGTGGACTTGGTGCTGTCGGGGCACGGTCACGGTGGCATCGTGCGATTGCCCTATATAGGCGGGGTGATTGGCACCGACCGGAGCCTGTTCCCCGACTACACCGCCGGGCTGTACCAAAGTGGGGGCACCCAAATGGTGGTCAGTCGCGGGTTGGGCGGCAATGACGGCTGGGATTTTCGCATAGGAAACCGTCCCCACCTGCCGGTGGTGGAGCTCCAAAGGTAAATAAATTGTAAACCATGACCCCCGCCCCTTGCAAAATCAAGGTTTCTTGGTATAATGGTCATAGGTGATGAAAATGTTTGCAAAACTTCGCGCTGGATTCCAGCGTTTTATGTACGGTCGGTATGGCTCCGACAAATTGAATATGCTCCTGCTGGGCATTTCTGTGGTGCTTTTGATTGTCAGCAACTTTGGCGATTTGTACTGGCTGGGGATTGTGGCCTATTTGCCACTTTTGCTGTCCATATTCCGGATGTACTCCCGGAATATCTACAAGCGTCGCCAGGAGAACATGAAATTCATGTCCTTGGTGAACAAGGTGAAGATCCGCGCCACCGACCGCGACCACCGCTATTTTGCCTGTCCCAAGTGCAAACAGCAGGTGCGGGTACCCAAGGGTGTTGGGAGAATCAACATCAACTGTCCCAAGTGCCACGAGAAATTTCAGAAGAAAACGTAACAAAACCGCGGCTGTGCCGCGGTTTTTTCGCAAGAAAGAGGAAATTATGACAAAAGAGAAGGTATTGCGATTATTGTCCCCGGGGGAGTTTGTTTCGGGGCGGGAGATTGGGGAGGTTTTGGGACTTTCCCGCGCTGCTGTGTGGAAGGCTGTCCAGTCCTTGAAAACCGCGGGTTATGAGATTGAATCGGTGACCAACCGCGGGTATCGTCTGGTTGGGAAAGCGGACGTGTTGCACCTGCCCGAGTGGACGGTTCTGCCGGAGGTGGACTCCACCAACAATTATCTAAAGCAACTGGCAGAGGCCGGCGCGCCCCACGGCACGGTTGTGGTATCCGACTGTCAGACGGCGGGTCGGGGACGGCTGGGGCGGAGTTTTGCGTCGCCCAAGGGGGTGGGGGTGTACCTTTCGGTGCTCCTGCGACCGGAGGTTGCGCCGGGGGAGCTACTTCATTTGACTGCCGTGGCGGCTGTGGCGGGAGCGGAGGCCTTGGAGGCGGTTTGCGGGGCGAAGCCGGGGATCAAGTGGACGAATGATTTGATTTTTGGGCAAAAAAAGGTGGCGGGGATATTGACGGAGATGTCCTTGGAGGCGGAGAGCGGGCGGGTGCACTATGCCATTGTGGGCATTGGCATCAACTGCAACCAGGGGGAATTTCCCGCGGAGATTGAGCAGGTAGCCACGTCGATTTTCCTGGAGACGGGGGCGAAGGTGGACAGGAGCGAGATTGCCCGCCAGATAGGCCGCGGGATATTGGCGGCCTATGACACCATGTGGCAGGAGAAGGCAAGCTGGATGGCGAAATACGCAGAGAATTGCGTGACCATTGGGCGAGAGATATCGGTGGTGCGGGGGAGCGAAGCCCGCCGAGGCCGCGCCCTGGGCATCGACGAAGACGGCGGCCTGATTGTGTTATACGAAGACGGCACCCGCGCCACGGTCAATTCTGGGGAAGTGTCCATCCGCGGGATGTATGGGTATGTGTAAAAGGCTCCTTTTTGAAAAGGAGCTGACTGAGGATTAGGGCTTTGTTGTTCTGAATGAGACCTAATCCTCCGCCCTTCGGGCACCTCCTTTTCAAAAAGGAGGCTTAAGATGAAAAATAGGAGGGGAAGAGATGCTGGAAAAGAATGGGACATTAAAACCCTATGCTGATAAACTACGGAAAGAAATGACGAAAGAAGAACGGCATCTTTGGTATGATTATTTGAAAACACACCGACTACGATTCAATCGCCAAAGGATTATCGGAAATTATATTGTAGATTTTTACTGTGCCAAAGCCAGATTGATTATTGAAATAGACGGTTCACAGCATTGCACACAAGAGGCAATTTCATATGACCAGAAGCGGACAAGATATTTTGAAAACGAGGGGTTAATAGTGTTGCGGTTTAGCAATATTGATGTAATGCGAAATTTTGAGGGAGTTTGTATGGCGATAGAGTTGCAACTGGGAAAGGCTCCTTTTTGAAAAGGAGCTGTCAACGAAGTTGACTGAGGATTAGGGCTTTGTTGTTCTGAATGAGACCTAATCCTCCGCCCTTCGGGGCACCTCCTTTTCAAAAAGGAGGCAGGGGTTGCAAAAATTTTTAAATATGATATAATGAAAATAAAACATGGAGGTATGTGTTATGAAGATAGCGCGATTTGTATTGAAGATTGTTGGTGGCAGTTTGGTTTTGGCGGGGGCGGCTTGTTTGGTGATTGGTTATTGGGACAAGTTGCTGGGTGGCTGTCGCAAGGCCTACCATCTGCCCAGTGAGTATGATGATTACGCGGATATTTGATAATTAATAATTATCGCCTGCGGGCGGGATTTTTGGGGTACGGATGAAGAATCCGTGCCCTTTTTTTGCCTCCTTTTCAAAAAGGAGGTGCCCGAAGGGCGGAGGATTAGGGGGTGGGTGCCACGGAATGAGACCGAATCCTCAGTCAGCTTTGCTGACAGCTCCTTTTCCAAAAGGAGCCTTGGTGCCCGAAGGGCGGAGGATTGGGTGTCCCGATTCATTGATAGTCCGAATCCTCAGTCAGCTTTGCTGACAGCTCCTTTTCCAAAAGGAGCCTTGGGGAGGGGGGGCGACAAAAACCCCCGACCGAGTGGTCGGGGGTTTCCGCTACTTAAATGAGAAACAAGAATGTTCCAAAGTTTAAGAAAAGTTAGGGATTACTCGGTAGCAATGGAGATGGTGTATTCGATCCGGGTAGAGCCATCTTCTGCAGTAACAGTGATTTTATCGCCAGCGCCAGTAGAGTAAGCGAAGCTAGACGTTGCATTTTCATTGGTTCATTCGATGGTAAAGTTATCGGAGAGAGAAGTTCCATAGGCAAAGATTACAGTACCATTAGTTGCATCTGTCT